>JAICPV010000580.1 GCA_025929655.1 Pyrinomonadaceae bacterium | reverse complement strand
CGCGCGTGCAAGGAAAACGGCTGCGTGCTCCTCGGAGGCGAGACGGCCGAGATGCCGGATTTCTATCCGCCCGGCGAATACGACCTCGCCGGTTTCATCGTCGGCGTCGTCGATAAGAAAAACGTCATAGACGGAAAAGCGATCGAGCCCGGCGATGTTGTTTTAGGATTGCCTTCGAACGGCTTGCAGACGAACGGCTATTCACTCGCCCGCAAACTCTTTTTCGAGGTTGGCGGCTACAAGGTCGATTCCTACATCGAAGAGCTTGGCACCACCGTCGGCGAAGCACTTCTTGCCACGCACCAAAGCTTCCTCCCGCAGATCGGACCGCTGCTGAACGGCACAGGCGGAAACCCGAGCGATAGCGAGGGTGTACCGGGTTCAAACGACACGATAAAAGGCTTGGCACACATCACCGGCGGCGGCTTCCTCGAAAATATCCCGCGCATCCTGCCCGACGGCGTCTCGGTCGAAATAAACCGCGGCTCATGGCCCGAACCTCCCATCTTCGGCCTGATGCAAAAACTCGGTAACGTCTCAGATCAGGAAATGTTCCGGACGTTCAATATGGGCATCGGCATGATCATAATATGCTCGCCTGACGATGCGGGTTCGATCAATGCAATTCCTATTGGCAATGTTATCGCCGGATCGAACGATGTGAAGATCGTTTAGCCACAGAGAGCACAGAGATCACTGAGAAAATGAACGATCTTTTGACGGAAAAGGTGCTCGGTGCGGCCATCGAAGTTCATCGAACTTTGGGGCCGGGATTGCTCGAATCAATATACGAAGAAGCTCTTTGTTACGAATTCGAAACGCGGGGCATTCGTTTTCGGAGACAAGTTGAGATAGATGTGGTCTACAAAGAAAAGGTCATAAAAGGGCAACGACTCGATATTTTGGTCGAAGACGAAGTCATTGTCGAGATCAAATCACTCAGCAAGCTCCCGGAAGTTTCAACAGCACAAACCTTGTCTTACCTGAAAGCTACCGGTCTAAAGCGCGCTCTTGTCATTAACTTCGGTGCAAAAATGCTCCGTGAAGGAATCAAAAGAATATCTCTGTGACCTCTGTGTTCTCTGTGGCTAAGTTCTTATGAAGATCGGCATCTTGATTTCGGGCCGCGGATCCAACATGGTCGCATTGGTCGAGGCCATAAAAACTGGCGAGATACCGGCGTCGGAAGTAGCGGTCGTGATCAGCGACAAGGCAAACGCTCCGGGATTAGAGAAAGCGAGAGCGCGCGGCGTCGAAACTGTCGTCATCGAAAGAAAAGGCAGCACGCGCGAGGAACACGACGCCGAGATCATCGCCGAGTTAAAAAAACGCGGAGTCGAGCTGGTCTGCCTCGCCGGTTACATGCGTTTGCTTTCGCCTTCGTTCGTCAGAGCGTTTCCCGATCGAATAATAAACATCCATCCCAGCCTGCTCCCCGCCTACCCTGGCCTCGACGTTCACGAACGGGTCCTCGCCGCCGGTGAAAAAGGTTCCGGCTGCACCGTCCATTTCGTCAACGCAGACCTCGACGCCGGACCAGTCATCCTTCAACGCGAGGTTGAAGTGAAGGACGGCGACACCGTAGAAACCCTTT
>JAICPV010000517.1 GCA_025929655.1 Pyrinomonadaceae bacterium | reverse complement strand
TTTGCGAACTTGGCGTCTTTGCGTGAAAAAAAAATCGGTTCGCGCAAAGCCGCAAAGGACCCAAAGCATTGCCGAACATCACTGTGTTAAGAAATTATTTTAGGTTGGCCGCTTCTTTTAGCTTGATGTCGACCTTGCCGACTTCGGCGTTGACGCGGGCGCGGACGGGGATATGACGCGGGTCGTCGGTGATCCAGATCTCCATTTTGCCCTTCTGTTCGAAAAAGCGGCCGGGGCCGAACATTTCGGGTTCGACACGCCAGGTCCACACGTTGCCGAAAATGGTTTTCTGGCGCTCGCGGGCCGTAACGCGTATCGGGATCTTGTAGACGAGCCCGGAGTCGCTGACATTTATGGTGGTCGTATAATTCAATGCCAACGGCAGGGTGCGCAAGTAATAGACACCGGTGACGATGTCGTGCGTCGGCCCTTCGAGGTCGCTCGCGATCGTGCGGGGCGGCTGTGCTGGCTCGTCGGGATTCGTTTCCACCCACGTGACCATTTTCCGGCTGTAGTCGAATGTCGTTGCGCTGTCGCGGATCTTGTCCTTCTGAATATCGTGCTTGGTCGAGCTTAAAGCGAAAAGGCTTATCGGATCGGCGATGGTGTCCATCGTCTGGTAAAAACTGTAGCGGAAAAGCTTCAGCATCGTACCCCGCGAACGCGCCCCGACTTTCAGACGAGCCTTGTCGCCGGAAAGTTCGGCGACCTCGAATGTCATGTCGCCGATGGTTACAGAGACGGCGAATTTGTTGATCTTACCTTCATATGTGAGCCGCTCGCCGACGGAAAACGGAAAAGGCGATTGCGCTATTGCCCCTGCGGCAGTGATCGCGATCACTACGATCCAGAAAGTTGTTTTCAAAACCCGCGTCATTAAGAAGGTAGGAAATACATTTTCGCGGCTAATATGCCGAGTGCGGCCGACGCACCGATCGCGGCCTCATATTCCCTGTGTTTCAAGTATAGCTGAAAATCGAAACCGGCATCCATTTTCCGCCACGGCGTTAAGCGAGGAAAGAACGGCGGCACGCTCGCCGCAAACTCTTCAAACTCGCCGCCGAATTTCGATCTCAGGTCCCCTTCTTCGACGCGCATGACGGGGTAATAGATGCTCAAGTAAAGCATGGCGACGGTAAGAGCAAGCCACCAAACACCGGCTGCGACCGCGAACCCGGCGGCGAGAAGAAAGCTGCCGAAGTACAGCGGATTTCGGGTAAACGAATACGGCCCGGTCGTCGCGAGCGTTTCGAACTTGCGAATATGTCCGGCCGCCCACGCACGGATCAGAAGGCCGATCAAAGCGATCATGCCGCCGATCGCGAGCGAGAACAGCGTCGGCCGCGCAAGCAGGATCAAAAGGATCGCGAGAGCAAAGCCGAGGGGCACGCGAATGCGTTGGAGCAGGCGTTTTGTTTTTTCAGTGGCCGGGATCATTTAAGATTTTCAAAGTATCCGAGAAAAGAACCCGGTCACTATCGTTCCCGGTTCTGACAGAGCCGACGTTCAACCGCATCGAAAACCGTTTCGACCGAGATATCCATGCAGATCCAGTTCGAGCAGGTGCGGCGGTGACAGTTGGGGCGGCAGCCGATGTCGTTTCGCTCAACGCAGATGTCGTCAGGGTTCAGGCTTCCGTTTCGCCACCACTCTGTAGGGCCGAAAATGCCGACGATCGGCGTATTGGCGGCGATCGCGAGATGCGTTGGGCCGGTATCGGCGCCTACGTAAAGCCGGGCGCGTTTCGCTAATTCATAAAAGCCCTTGAGCGACGGTTTAGCCACGATCGTTCTTCCGCTCTTGCTGTTCGCGACGACAGTTTCGGCAAGGCGTTCGTCCCCCGGCCCGATCGCTACCACAGATGCGAGGCCGAGTTTGTCCCAAACTAGATCAGCCAGCGCGCCATATTTCTCGGCATGCCAGAGTTTCGTCACCCACCCGCCGGCGGGGTTCAAAATGACGAAATCACAACCGACCCTTTCGTCGATCGCGGCGGCTTCGGCTTGGTGCTTTGCGGAAGTGACGATCGGAAACTCGAAATCGTGCTCGATAAGTGTGATCCCGAGCGCTTTCGACGCCAGGGCGATGTTCTTTCGAATGACGTGTGTTTGCGGCTCGATCTTAACAGTGTCGGTTAAAAGGAAACGGC
>JAICPV010000205.1 GCA_025929655.1 Pyrinomonadaceae bacterium | reverse complement strand
GATCTCCGACCTGCGTTACGGCGAAAATCCGCACCAGAAGGCCGCGCTATATTCGACCAGCGAAACCGGCGGAATTGCGTGGGCCGAACGGCTCCAGGGGAAGGAAATGTCGTACAACAACTACGTCGACGCGGACGCGGCGTGGCAGCTTGTGAACGACATAGATGAGCTGGCCGTTGCGGTCATAAAGCATACCAACCCTTCCGGCGTCGGCGTCGGAGAAACGAATGAGGAGGCGTATCGCCGAGCTCTGTCAACGGACCCTGTCTCCGCGTTCGGCGGGATCGTTGCTTTCAACCGAAAAGTCGATGCCGCAGTCGCAAGATCGGTGATCGAGGTCTTTTCCGAGGTGATAGTCGCGCCGGCTTTTGGTGAGGAAGCTCTTGACGTTTTCAGATCGAAAAAGAATCTTCGCGTGCTGAAAGTCACAGGCGGAAACCCGAGCGAGCGGGGCCCCCGCCGGAGCATCTCCGGGCGGGGTGCAGGTAGTGAGGGTGCCCTGCAATACAAACAAATATCCGGCGGCTTCCTTGTGCAGGATGAAGATAACCACAAACTCAAATTTGATCATTTGAAATTTGTATCGGAGCGCAAGCCGACCGACGCCGAAATACGCTCGATGCTTTTCGCCTGGACGGTGAGCAAACACGTGAAATCGAACGCGATCGTGCTAGCAGATGAGAACCAAACCCTTGGCGTTGGTGCGGGCCAGATGAACCGCGTCGATTCGATCCGTATAGCTGCAATGCGTGCAGGGCGTTTCAATTTGCCGCTCAAAGGTGCGGCCCTGGCATCCGACGCGTTCTTCCCATTCCGCGATAATGTCGACGAAGCCGCCAAACTTGGTATCTCCGCGATCATCCAGCCCGGTGGTTCGATCAAGGATGATCAGTCCATTGCTGCCGCCAACGAACACGGCATCGCGATGGTTTTCACCGGAGTGCGGCATTTCAAACACTGATAAGGCAACAATTTAGAGGAAAAAATCCTTGACAATATGTTGTATCGGTGTTAAAACTTAACCCAATTAGGACGACAAGAGGGAACGCTCGAAGGTTTTTCAGGTTTAGGAAAATCTCGGGCTAATTTTGCTTTGCAGTCAATATTCTTTTCTTTGAGGAGACTTGATATGAAGAAATATGCGATATCACTGACCGCTTTTGCGGCATTTTTGATCGCCGGATGTGCACCGCCGGCTAACACGAACACGGCAGCGAATACGGCCAATGCGAACTCCAATGCCAACAGGTCCGCAGCCGCACCTACCGTCGATTTCCTGATGTCGATGGACAAAGCCGCCAACGAGGCCTTTGCAAAAAGCGACACGAAATGGTTCCAGGACAATCTTTCGAGCAAATTTGTGATGTATCCAATGGGTCAGCGTATGGGCAAAGACGCTGTGATAAGAATGATCGGTTCAAACAAGTGCGATGTGAAGTCGATGAATTTTACTGAACCAGCCTTGACGAAGGTGAACGACGACACATACGTCCTGACCTACAAAGGCACGTTCGACGGCAGTTGCACCATGGATGGACGCACGGAGAAACTCCCGCCGGAGGTCCGAGCCGCGACCGTTGTGATCCGCGAAGGCGAGAAATGGATGGGTGCCTGGCACGGCGAAACCCCGATCATAGATCCGAAGAATCCGCCGCCGCCCGCACCGGGCAATAACCCAGCGTCGAACACGAATGCCAATACCAACTCTGCCGCTAACAGCAACGCATCGAACACCGCTGCTCCGGCCGCGCCTGCACCCAGCGCCAATACCGATACTCTCGTAAAACTACATCAGGCAGGATGGGAGGCTTTCAAGTCCAGAGACGCCAGTTTCTTTAACAATAACCTCGCATCCAGCTTCGGCTTCATTGATCCGATGGGCGGCTTCCACGCTTCTAAAGCGGATGCGATCAGGCTATGGACGGAAACGATGAAATGCGAGGGCATAACCAGCGTGAACGTAAGCGACGGCCATGCGACCGCGATCTCGCCGACCGTGGAGATCCTCACGATCAAAGGAACAGCTAACGGAACATGCGACGGCCAGAAAAATGGCACGCTTGACTCAACAGCTATATACGTTAAGGACGGCGAAGCCTGGAAGCTGGCGTACATGTTCGAAACGCCGGCAGTTTAATTTTTATGGTGTTGTTTTGAGGACAGCCGCGACCGCCCAGGAGCGTTCGCGGCTTTTTAGCGCTTTCCCGCCAAGGACATAGACAGATCCTACTTCGAAAGAAAGGCGACGTATGGCGACCCGCTTTCGGAATGGGCGTTCCTGCGGCCTAAGCAGATCGAAAGGGAATCGACTCCTGGGTGATTCCCTTTGCTTAATTTAATTGTCAGCTGTCGGAGAACTTGTGGCATCCTGCGCAGCATCGCAGCTCAAATTCGCTGATAGAATCGGCACGTCGTCGTTAAAGATCCTAACCCGCGACTTTTCATCCAGGTCGTCTTCGACAACAATGACCGCCTTTGCGGAATTGTCCTTAAGAGGCTCCATCTTGCCGATCTTGTCGTCGCCGATGAGCACCTCGAGAACGGTTCCGTCTTTGAGCTTTACTTTTTCCACTTCGATCTCGAGCCGCTTGTCCTTCGCGCTGTATCGTGCTGTCCCTGTCGGCGTCATTTCATTTAACGTCCAACCGGTAAGCTGTGCTTCGTATTGGCCGGTACCGCACGCCGGAAGGCGGGATGCGTTTACCGGCGCAACAGCGCTCGCGGAAAAAAGCGAGGCCGCGAAGACGGCGGCCGCCGCCAGGAAAGGGGAAAGGGATCGAATAGATTGCTTATTCATTTTTCTGCCTCCTTGTTTAGATGTGGGTCCGGATAACTAATTATAACCCCATTGTATCGGTCTTTCCGGTCGTGCTTCGTCGCCAAAAAAACAAAAGCCGGGCCAATCCACGGCCCGGCTTCCCGAATTTCAAGGTCTCGCGAAATTATCGAGCGTCGACCGAGCCGACCTTCAAGTTGTTCGTTACGCTGAATACGTTCGGGACGCTCCGCGCCACTATGTTCATAGAATTACGGTCGCCCTCGTTGTAAACGGTCCCTTCCAGCGTCACATGGCCTCTTTCTACGATAAGCCGAACGTCCGGGTTCACCGTCCATAAGTACCGCGACAAACCGCCCCAGTTATGGATCGTTGCGTACAGGTTTCGCCTGATCTGGTCGTCAAAGCTGCCGACCGGCAAAAGCTCAATGTTGTTGATCACGCGCGTGACCCCGGGTATCCGCTTTACGAAACCCTCTGCATCACTCTTGTTGATCGCATTGTGCACTTTGCCGTTAAGCGTCACCACATTGCCAGCAACGGTAAAATCGATATGGTCGAAAACCTCGTATCTCGGCAATTTACGAATGCTCTTCGAAACCTGCCGTGCGATATCGATCGAGGCCGGCGACACATTCTGCGCGCTGACGTCCGCAAGCGAAAACGTTAAAACCGCAATAAAAACTGCAAATAATGACCTATATTTATTCATCTCAATAACACTCCTTCGACTAATAAAATCCTGTAAAGGAACGCGATGTTTTGACGAAATTGCGGTCTTCGGCGTTGCACCAAATCGTGTAACTACAGGGACATCGATGCTCTGTTCAAAGCATGAAAGAGAACGATCGCCACGCTGTTTGACAGGTTAAGGCTGCGGATATTTGGGTTATCCATCGGGATGGTCAAGCAGAGGTCTTTGTGCGAATGCAGAACGGCAGCCGGCAGCCCACGCGTTTCAGGGCCGAATATAAAACAGTCGTTTTCCAGATATTCGAACTCCGTGTACGAGCGTGTAGATTTGGTAGTCAAATAAAGGAATCTGGATCCAGGCAGCGATTCGTATAGAGCCTCAAGATCCACGTGACGATGAAGTTCCACGTGATCCCAATAATCCAACCCGGCGCGCTTCAATGTGCGGTCGTCCATCCGGAATCCCGTGACCCCGACGACGTGCAGAGGAGTGTTTGTCGCGGCGCACAGGCGCGCGATATTGCCCGTATTCGGCGGTATTTCCGGCTCGTATAGCGCGACGTGGAACATATCGAACAGCCCTTCACAAGCATCTTTTGCCTGTCCCGGTTCATCAATTATGTGCCCAAACCAATTTTCGGCAAATCCCTGTTTCGGCCTTTACTATGCTACAATCCGCTTTTGCAAATTCCGCCATTATTTCGAGGTTAAAATTGCGCGATCTGGTTTTTTCATTCGCTTCGGCGTTATTGATAGGTATTAGCGTGCTGTCGCCGGCGGCCGCTCAGGACGACCCGGCGAAAAAGGACGAGAAGAAAGCCGAAGCTCGTTCCAAGGCGAAGGACGGCGAGAAAAAAGAGATCGCCACCGCGGAACAGGTAGCCGAGGCGGCGATAATCATCTATGCCTATCCTACCGGCAGGGAAAAGCTGAACCAGATCCGGAAGACCGAGATCGAAAAGGGCAAGCTCACCTTCACGAACGAAACCGGCCAGACCGTAAACGCAAATTACCAGCGCTGGGCCCTGCGGGGCGTGCCGGGCAAGCCGAAGATCCGTTTCGAACAGGAGCTGCCGACCGCAAGCTATTCGATGGTCGTTAATGACGAACGCGTCTTTGGAATTTATAACGATTCGGTCTTCGAACCGCGGGCAGACGCGACGGAAGCATTCCAAAACAGGAACGTGCACAGCATCGACGCGCTCCTCTGGTACAAGGAGAACGGGTCGACGATCTCGCTCGCGGGAAAGGACAAGATCCTCGGCGTCGAATTCTACCTGCTCGACCTCACGGACAAAGCAGGAAACAAAACACGCTTTTACGTGAGCATGAAATCCTTCCGCGTGATGATGCTCGATTACGAAGTGAACGGCGTCAAGCACACCCGCAAATTCCGCGATTACAAATACGCACAGGGCGTGCTGGTTCCGTTCTATTCAGAGCTGCGAAGCGGCGACACGCTGCTCGAAGAGATCCGCGTCGGCACCATCACCTTCGCCCAAAAAGTGGATGAATCGATCTTCCGCGCAACCTAAATTCAATTCAATAATTTTTCCTTAAAAAAGGGCAGCCCGTTTCCGAACCGCTTTTAAGGCAGAACCGCGACATTTATGGAGCGGGCAACACTCAGGTTAACCACCCGCAGTCGGGAAGGGGGCATCGCCCCGCTCTTTCGACTGGATGGCCAACGTCCCATGGACCAACGGGCGAACGAGACGTCCGCCGCTCCAGTCAAAAAAGCGGCACGTTTCCGACCATTTTTC
>JAICPV010000576.1 GCA_025929655.1 Pyrinomonadaceae bacterium | reverse complement strand
GAATCGTCACGTGGTCTGTAATCCGGATTTGCACGCGCTAATCTCGCGGCTACTTGCTTCTTTGGCGGGCCGGCGGTTTTCAGTCCTTCTAGCTTTGCTTCCAGCAGGTCCTCGTCTCCAATTTCGGTTTCGGAAATGCTGTCGAGCTTATCTACGTCGACGTATGCCACACCTCTAACACTCTGCATCACGCTAATGACCTCGCTCAGATAGACGCTTTGGCCAAGTTCTCGACGTTCGAAGCTGAACGCTTCCAAAAGGCGCGCACGCAGATTCACCACGACTTTTTCCCACGAGTAATCCGGAAGGATGCGAACATTCGCGGCGATCACCAGCCCGAGCAGTTCACGAATACCGATCTGTACCGAACGATACGGATCACCGAATTTCGACAGCGCCCGACGCAGATTACGATACAGCCCGGAATTGACGTCAATTGAGATGTCATCTGCACCGGCGATCGTAATATGCACGAGTTGCCGTCCACCCGCCGCCATCCTCATGGCGCTCGCTTTTCCAATGCCCGCAAAAGTTCGT
Source organism: Pyrinomonadaceae bacterium (assembly GCA_025929655.1). Lineage (GTDB taxonomy): Bacteria > Acidobacteriota > Blastocatellia > Pyrinomonadales > Pyrinomonadaceae > OLB17. Next base: position 1,086 of record JAICPV010000576.1, on the reverse strand, counting down.
GCGAAGTCCGCATAGTCTCTTGTCGATAAAAGCCTATCCAGCGCCATAACGGCGATCGGGGCATTGCGTCTCACATCGTCGCGCGACTCTTTATCGGCGCCTCCGGATGCACGCAGAGGGTTGATCACTTCTTTCACACCGAGCGGCTTTGTCAGCACGAGGCTTATCTGCCCGGCCTTAACGTTGCCGCCCTTTCCGATCCCGCTACGATATGTCGCCGTTACATTTTCGACACCGGTCGGAAGACGCGAACCCTGTTCGCCATTACCGAAAATCACAGTTGTCTTCGCATCATCGTCGGTCTTTGTAATGAACCTCCGATCTTGCGGCATGAGACCCGCCAGGCTATCGCTTTCCTTCCATTCGACATCGTTAACGCGAACATGCAGCGTGCTTTCAATACCGCTCGTAGTCGGTGCTGAAACATATGTGACCGGAGGTTGTTTCAGAACAAATGCTTGAAGAGCCTGCGAGGCATCACCGCTTCCGAGGACCTCCTGCCGTGTCTCGCCGTGCGTTGCCTCGACGACGTTGCCGTAGATCTTCACGGTGTCGCGCTTATATGTATATGCGAGTTTGTTCGCGAGGATGAGAGTGGTGTGAATTTTGTCGCCGGGCAGGTCCGCATCGTAGCTCTGTTCTATGCCGGATAGCATTGCAAGCTCGCTAGCCTTGATCCCGGACGTGTTAGGTATATCGGTCCGCTCGCCCGAAACAATGATCCAACGCCCCGGTCGCAGCCCATCGTAGAGCGCGCCGAGTTCGATCGTGTCCCCATACACGTCGTCGTCGATCGGCTCATCAGCAAGTTCTAGTTCTTCGCTCTGCGCATAAACGGCGGTTTTGCGAATGAGCTGAAATTCGGCATCTTCAGATGTCTTAAAATTATCGGACTTGTATTCGATCCATTTCTCGTCCAGTTGAATACGTGTCGTCTTCGGCGTGAGTCCGTATTCGCCCCTCGAAACCGGAGAGGTCACGTCTTTCACCCGGGAAATCTGAAACTCGCTCGTCAACTTAAAATTTTCCAACTTCGCTTTTACCGCTCTCTTATCTATGACGATCCAGCCGCCGGACCGGATCTTC
>JAICPV010000220.1 GCA_025929655.1 Pyrinomonadaceae bacterium | reverse complement strand
CGAACGGCGAGGCGGGACGCCGAGCCGTGGCGAAACTCGATGCAAAAAAGGATTTTGGGACCGAATCGGGCCCGAAACAAAAAACGGCAGGTGCCAGCCTGCCGTAAGTTATTGATTCTATGGTGGCGGGGGGGAGGATCGAACTCCCGACCTTGGGGTTATGAATCCCACGCTCTAACCATCTGAGCTACCCAGCCGCAAACAATTGATTATAAATTTTGAGCAGCGAAAATCAAAGTAATACTCGATCGGTAAAACTAAAATGATCGCTCACTCCTTTCCCTGAGCGAGATCATTAACAACAGAATGAACACCGCAAAAAAAATGAACGCCGACATGTGAAGTGACACTTGTGTAACCGACAATTAGAATATTGGCAGCGAAATGCCACTTGTTATTGCAGCGTCGGTCGAGCATGCGGACGTACTGCTTGCTCTATTTATCATCATCGCGGCCGCAAAGGTCATGGCCGAGATATTCGAACGTCTGCGGCAGCCGGCAGTCGTCGGTGAGATCCTCGCGGGCGTCGTGATCGGCCCCTCGCTTCTGGGGCTTGTGCAGCCGTCGGACCTGATATCGGTGATCGCCGAGATCGGCGTGATCTTTCTGCTCTTCACGGTCGGGCTGGAGACGAAGCCGGATTCGATCTTTCGCGTCGGTAAACGGGCGGCGGCGGTGGCCCTGCTTGGCGTCGCGATCCCCTTCGCCGCCGGGTATCTGATCGCTTTGGCGTGGGGCGGCTCGTTTGTCGAATCGATGTTCATCGGGGCGGCACTTGTCGCAACCTCGGTCGGGATCACTGCCCGTGTCCTGGCCTCGATGGGGCTGCTCGATAGGGAAACTTCGCGGATCATCCTCGGTGCCGCCGTAATCGACGATATTCTCGGGCTGATCATTTTGTCCGTGGTGTCGTCGATCGGCACGACCGGTGTGAACGTTACCGGCTTGTTGAAAACGGCGGGGCTGGCGATCCTTTTCACCGTTGTCGTCGGGCTTTTCGGTTCAAAATTGATGAGCCGGCTTGCGCCGAAGGTCGATTCCCTCTATCTCAGCAAGCCGTTCTTCAATATCGGGCTGATCCTATGTTTCGGGCTTTCCGTCGCGTCGATATACTTCGGCGTGGCGGCGATCATTGGCGCGTTTCTCGCCGGGATGGCCTTGGCTGAAGCAACCGATGACAATCCCAAGATGCATCGAATGACCGGCGGGGTGACGGAGTTTCTAGTGCCGTTTTTTCTTGTAAATATCGGTATGCAGCTGAACCTGTCGGTCTTTCGCGACAGCTCGGCGGTGGTGCTTGCCGTGGTGGTGACGGTCGTCGCCGTTATAACAAAATTTCTCGGGGGCGGACTCGGTGCCTGGGGAATGACGCGGCGCGAGATGGCGCAGATCGGTGTCGGGATGATACCGCGCGGCGAGGTCGGCATCGTTGTTGCCCAGATAGGTCTGGGGATGGCGGTGATCAGCGAGCAGTTTTTCGCCGCAGTGCTTTTCATGGCCGTGGCCACTACGCTGATCGCACCGCCCCTGATCAAGCTTTGTTTCGCGGAAGACAGAGATAGGGACGGTGTCACCGATACATTCGTACCAGACGAACATGCGGACGAGTATTCGCGAATCGGCTAACAATTAGGAAATGGCGGCCTTTAGATATTCGATCTTGATGATTTCCTTATTGGCCTGCTCGGTGGCCGCCGGCGCGCAGCGCTCCGTAGTGATCGTCACAGAGCCGAACGCATTTATCTGGCTGAACGGCGTCGCTTACGGCAAAACAGACACCGACGGCAAACTGGAGATAAAAAATTTCCCCGCCGGTGCGCAAAAGATAAGAATTCGGGCTGACGGCTTCAAAGAGATCACGAAACCGCTCGTCCTGGGCAACAATTCCATCAAGCTCGTCAAAACAACCGACGAGGTCGAACTTGCTTTTCAAGAAGCCGAGCGTCTTTCCATGCTTGACCGCACCAAAGCTGCCGAGGCGTACCGAAAGGTTAATAAACTGAAACCTACGCACGTAGACGCCGCCATCGGCCTCGCGCGGATCCTGAGCGACGCGGGGGATTTCGAAGGAGCTAATGCAGCGATCAGATCTGCGGTAAAAATTGCGCCACGGAACGCGGAAGCAGCGGTTGTCGACGGGCGAATTCAAAAACTGAGTGGAGATGAAGAAAAGGCGATCGCGTCGTTCAAGCGAGCCATCATGCTCGGCGGCGGTTTTCAGCCCGAAGCCTACACCGGCCTTGCGATACTGTTTCAGGAGCGCGCCGAGGCCGCCGGCGCGGAAGGCGACATCGCTGCGGAAGAGCGTAACTACGCCGAGTCGGCGAAGAATTTCGCTGTGGCCGTCAAGCAGCTCGGGTCCGGAACCGACGCGCCGACGATCTATCAGCTTCTCGGCCTGGTTTACGAAAAGCAGAAAAAATATAAGGAAGCCATCGCCCTTTACGAAAGCTTCCTTCGGCTTTTCCCTAGCAACCCGGAATCGACCGCGGTTGAATCTTTTATTGTCCAACTGAAAAAACAATTGGCGGAGCAGGACTGATCCTGTTCACTCCTGGTCGTGGATTGTCGTAACGCGTGCGATCTCAAACGAGCGCCAGCCCGTCGGCGTCTTCACTTTTATCTCATCGCCTTCTTCCTTTCCGACCAATGCGGAGCCGATCGGCGAGAGTGTCGAAAGAAGCCCTTTTTCCGGGTCGCCTTCCTCCGGCGTGACGAGCTTGTACGTGACCTTTTCTTCCTTTTCGAGGTCGTAAAGCACCACGGACGAGCCGTACGCGATCCGGTCCTGCGGCAGCTGCGAAATGTCGATCGATTCAACCTCGCGAAGCCGCTGCTGCACCTGGACTAGACGAGCTTTCACGATCGACTGCCGCTCGAGAGCGGCCTTGTATTCCGCGTTTTCGCGTAGGTCGCCAAACTCTCTAGCCTTCTGTATTTCGGCGGGCAGCTTGAAATGTAGTTCATCCTCGAGCGACGCCAGTTCATCCTGAAGTTTCTTTTTTACCTTTTCCATAAGTTGTATGACAGGCTGTCAGCCTGTCGGGGACATACCATCAGGCTGTCTTATCAATGCGCCATTTCCTGCGGTGCCGCGAACGAGATACCGATGTCGCGCGCGGTCTGGACCAGTTGCCCGTCGGGCGAGACGGTTTTGATGTTTGCGCAAGCCTCGGAAAGCGGAACCGTGGTGATGGTCGCGCCCTGAAGGGCGACCATTCGGCCGGTCTCGCCGCGGGCCAAAGCCCGGACGGCACACGCACCGAAATTTGTTCCCAGGACGCGATCGAAGGCGTTCGGGCTTCCTCCCCGCTGAAGATGCCCAAGCACGGTGCACCGGGATTCCTTTCCGGTCATCCGCTCGACTACCTTTCGGACGTGGTCGCCCATCCCGCCGAGGCGTAGCTCCTGCGTGTCCGAATAGATCTCGGCTTTGCCGATCTCTTTGGCGCCCTCGGCGACGACGATATTGCAAAAACGCGAGCCGCTCTTTTCGCGCTCGAGTACTTTCCGTGCAACCGATTCAAACGAAAATGGGATCTCCGGAATAAGGATGATATCAGCGCTGCCGGCAAGGCCCGCGTGGAGAGCGATCCAGCCTGTATTCCGGCCCATCACTTCCAAGATCATCACGCGGTCGTGCGACGCCGCCGTTGTATGGAGCCGATCGAGAGCCTCGGTTGCGACATCGATAGCGGTCATGAAACCGAATGTCAATTCCGTCGCGGCTAGGTCGTTGTCGATCGTTTTCGGCACCCCGATAACCGGAAATCCGCGTTTATGAAATTGTTCGGCGATAGCTAATGTGCCTTCGCCTCCGATCGTGATCAACGCCTCGATGCCGAGGATGTCCAAATTGGCGAGAGCCTCTCCGATCGGCAGGTCGGCGACCTGAGGCTTGCCGTTGACCATTTTGACGAAGCTGCCCTTGTTCCTTGTACCGAGGATCGTGCCACCGCGCGGCAAGATACCGCTGACGGCGTTCTTGGTCAGCTTCATCGTGTGCGTTTCGCCGAGGATCCCCTCGAAGCTGTCCTCAATGCCGACGCACTTCATCCCGTACTCGCCGATCGCCGTGCGCACGACCGCACGGATCACAGCGTTCAGTCCGGGAGCGTCGCCGCCGCCGGTCAATATACCGATCTGTTTATACATCGAACGAAAACATCTTACTCAAGATGGCGGTTTTTCGTAAAAGCACAAAATAGCCGTCAATAAAAATGCCCTGTCACTACAGGGCGCCGAACCGGACGAATTTTGTTCGATCTTACCGCAGCAACGCCATATGTTTGCCGACCATTTCGCGAGCCATCGCCATCGACTGCGTAGCCTTGATGATCTGCGGGTCCTTTTCGAGCAGCACTTGCGCGCCGGCTTCATTGGAATAATTCGCGGTCGCGAGCTCGAGCCGCAGCCGGTTCTTCGCATACTCGATTTCCGCGGCGATATTCTCCGCTGTCAATCCATTTTCCTTCACCGATACGGCGCTGTTCCGGAATGCTTCAAATAACTTGTCGGTGATCGGAAATGCTGTCGGCTGGACCACCTGAAGCTGGTTTTGCTTCTCAACCTTGTAAGCTTCGAGACCGGCGATCTTTCCGGCGACGAGCTGCCGCACGAAAAAGAATGCGGCGTCGCCGATCCGCGCCCGCGCGGTACCGAATTCAGCAGCCTTCACTTCCACATCCGGCTCGATGCCGCGCCCGCCATAGAGAATGCGGCCGTCGGGCAGCGTGACAGGGATGCCGGCTGGTTTCGGGGCGGCGTCCTCGTCCTCCTGGCCGTTGTGCGTGTAGTAATCGTAGATCGAGCCGCTGGAATAATCGCGCTGAAGCGAACGGCCGAAGGGCGTGTAATATCGTGCTGTCGTCAGCGTCAAACCGGTCCCGTACGGTGTCCTGAAAACCTTTTGAACCAATCCCTTGCCGAAACTGTCGGTTCCCACGACGACGCCGCGGCCGTAATCCTGGAT
>JAICPV010000365.1 GCA_025929655.1 Pyrinomonadaceae bacterium | reverse complement strand
ATAGGCTGCTGTAGAAATCGGCAACGCTCAGCCCGTCGTAAAGTGCGAAATCTTCCGTTTCGCCGCGGCTTGTTCGAATGAAAAGGCAGTGATCCTTAAAATCGAATTCGATCTCGAAATTTCCGCCGCTGTAAGGAATCGGCCGCGTCGTCAGCCCTCGCGGCGAAACATAAAGCGGCACGTGCCACCAATGATTCAGCCGCGGGTGCATTGAAAGCCGGATCTTGCCGACGATCTGGCAATACAGATGCAATGTGTTTTTCGTCGGCCGCCATGCGTCAAGCCGAATTTCGGGAAAAGATTCGTTCACGTTAACGGTGGCTATCGGCGTATTGACGAAGAGCGTCATTGAGATTCAGTCGAAAATCGCCGCCCTGATTTCGGAACCATTCCGCAACCTCTTCATCGATCGCCAACAAAACCGGTACTTTGCCCTTTGGGAGCCGAAGTTTTGCATTCGCAAAAAACTCGTCGCTCAACTCGGGGATGTCCGAAGTGTCTATCTGCTCATCGGCCAATGAACGAAGCTTATCCCAATCTGTTCGCGAGGTATTTGTAGAATCGTTCTCGTTCATTCTTATTTGCTTTTCGAAATGAGATCGGTCTTATTATATCATCTGCGATTTCAACGAATACCAGCACAACTATCAGTTCCTCAAGAAATCCTATAGAAACCGTTCGCATCTCCTCATATTCGAACCTATCGTCCAACTGCGTGAGCATCGGCCCCTGGAATACTTTCCACGAATCTGCAAAATCAAGATGATGTTTCCGAATGTTCCGTTCATTTTTTGATGGATCCCATTCAAACTTCATACGTTCCTGGTGACAGTCGCTCAAAAAACTTATCATCCGGGTAGCAAAAGCCCCATGCCTCGCCCGGCTCAAACGACTTTATGATCGGATGTGTTGTGTTGTTGAAATGCTTCGTCGCGTGGCGGTTCGGCGAGCTGTCGCAGCAGCCGACGTGCCCGCACGACATGCACATCCGGAGATGAACCCAGTTGCCGCCGATCTTCAGGCAGTCTTCGCAGCCGTCGGCGCTCGGTGTCACTTCTTTGATCTCGGAAAAATGCTCGCAGCTTTCCATTTTGTCAGCCTCCTTGATTCAAACAATTCTATTTTCAAGGCCGGCATTTGCCAAAACGCATTTCGCATAATGCGTTGACAGGAAACGCCGATGTGACGTAAATTGCTCGCACATCACAAAAAGGAGAATTTATGTCGGACAAAGTTTCACCGATCCCGAAGGGATACGAAGGCGTCACGCCGTACCTGATATGCAAAAACGCGGAGGCCGCGATCGATTTTTACAAGCGTGCTTTCGGTGCCGAAGAGCTTTACCGCGTCGGACAGCCCGGCATGGTCGGCCACGCGGAAATGAAGATCGGCAACGCGATCTTCATGCTGGCGGACGAGTTTCCGCCGATGGCGCAAAGTCCGGAAACGGTCGGCGGTTCACCGGTCAGCCTGTACATTTACGTCGAGGACGTCGACGCGTTCGCCGAAAAGGCGATTGCGGAAGGGCTAGAAGTTCTGAAGCCGGTCGCGGACCAGTTTTACGGCGATCGTTCGGGGCATTTCAAGGACCCGTTCGGGCATTTGTGGGGATTCGCGACGCATAAGGAAGACCTGACGCCGGAAGAGATCGAAGAGCGCGCGAAGGCGGCACACGGCGGTTAAAGTCACTTAGATCGAGGAGCAAATATGGATATAAAATTCTGGATCAGCGGGATCGTCGCCACGGTTCTTTTTTATTTCCTAAGCTTTATCGTCCACGGACTGATCCTTAGCAGCGACTATATGCAGATCATGTCGCAGACGCCGCTTTTTCGAACGGAAGAAGACGCGTTCAGGCATATGCCTTTTATGCTGTTAGCCGACATTATTATGGGGTTCGCTTTTGCGTGGATCTATCGGCAGGGCATAACGCGGGGTGAACCCTGGCTGGTGCAGGGAGTAAGGTTCGGCGTTGCGGCCGCGCTTCTCTCTTCGGTTCCGCATTACATCATCTATTACGTGATACAGCCAGGGCCTGCCGTAGTTGTGATCAAACAGATCATTTTGCAAACGATCGCTATCGTGATCGTCGGGATCGTCGTTGCATGGCTCAACAGGGGCGAAGCCGCGACCGTCTCATCGTAGGCGATACCCTGTGGCTTCAATGACAGCGAAGGTGCGAATCTTTTAGCGCCTGCACGATCTCGCTGTCTAATTGTTTTGCGTCAGTGAGGACGAACATATGCGAAATTCGCGGCATCGGGCCCGTGAGTTTCGCTTTTTCTATTTTTGCGTCGAAAGGGCGGTCGCCGAGATCCAAGCCGATGCGCAGCTCCCTCGGTTTAATGTTGATCGACGCGAATTCGCGATTCTCGAGGATCGAGATATAGGTCTTTTTCGGCAAGACGGTCGCGTTCGGGAAGTGTTTTCGCACGAATTCGATGAACGTGTGGTAAAGAGGTTTCATTTCTGCAGCTTTCACGAATTGGGCTTCCAGCAGTTTGTCCGTACTTTGGTAAACGGGCTTGCCGCCGTTTGCATGGATACCGGCAAGCAACGACGCCTGCATATGGCCAAATGCGTGGTCGGATTTGAGCTTCGCGATCACCTCGTTTCGTTTTTTCGTCCCGAACCCATCGATCGTTTTCATCCACGCTTCGAGCTTCTTGCCTGTTGAGCTTTCGAGCCCGTCCATGAATTCTTTTTCAAATTCCCCAGATGTTTTTTGTGGCATAGGCTTAGTACGGCAGGCTGTCAGCCTGCCGATGTTGAAACAGGCTGACAGCCTGTTCTACCTCCAAGTCCCGAGAATGAACCCGATCACCGCGAAGTAGACCGTAATGTAGCCGCAGTTGATGAGAATGTATTTTAGCGACCGCTGTTCGAAAAGCGCGATGACGATGAACATCGCCGCGACCCAGCCGACGCCCGCGAGCAACCCCGCGATCACGCCCCATTGCCATGTCGTTCCCGGTGCGCCGAGGAAAAACGCGAGGTTGTACGACATGATCCAGGCAAGCAGGAAAGTTAGGCCAAACGTTTTCGCAGGACTCGATTTCGCAAGCTGCTCGTCCGTCAGCCCGTTCTCCTTTTGCCATGCCCTGGCGAAAAGCAGCGGCGACCACCACAAGCCGCCGATCACCAGGCTCATCACGGCGCACACAAGGACTGCGATGTGATTTATGTAGAAATTTTCCATAGCGGTTATGAGGATAGCCGCGTCTCAAACGAGCGTATTGGAAAAAATTTACATTCGGAATAAGTGTTAAGTGAGAAGTGATAAGCGTCCTTACTTTTCACCTTTCACATTTCACTTATTCCGAAGCGTAT
>JAICPV010000008.1 GCA_025929655.1 Pyrinomonadaceae bacterium | reverse complement strand
GACGCTCACCTACGGCGCGGGAACGACGTCTTTCTCGGAGACGCATACGTACGCTGATGACCCGGCAGGGGCTGGCTCGGGCAGCTTTTCGATCAGCCTTTTACTCGAAGACAGCGCAGGCGGGACCGATACCGATTCCACCGCCATAACCGTCAACAATGTGGTTCCGCAGTTGAGCAACGTCGGTGCATCGCCCCCGACCATCACCGCAGGCGGTTCCACCACTGTAAGCGGGGACATTTCGGACGCATCGCCGAACGACTCTTTCGCGGTTCTGATCATTTGGGGTGATGGTTCCGCGAACACCACGCTGAATCTTCCTGCGGGATCGACCAGCTTCAGTTCGGATCATCAATACAACTCTACTGGTGTTAAGTCGGTTACCGTAACGCTGAGTGACGATGACGGCGGCACCGCGAATGGCGGGGCTTCCATTACGGTAAATGCCCCACCCGCCGCGCCGAACGCGCCAAGCGGACTCACCGCGAGTGCCGTTTCGGCGACGCAGATAAACCTGGCATGGACGGACAATTCCGCCAATGAGACCGTGTTTGAAGTCGAGCGTTGTTCGGTTTTCGTTAAGGGCAAGTGCAACACATTTGTTCTCATCGCGAACCTCGGCCCGAATTCGATTTCGTACCAGGACACGGGGCTGACAAAGGCTACGAATTATTCATACAGGGTTCGCGCTGTGAATGGGATCGGGAGTTCAGCGTATTCCAACGTCGTAAAAACTAAGACCCTGAGGAGGTGATACCTCGGCCGATACGAGCCCAATCTGTTGGTTCACAAACTGGTAGATGTCTGAACAGTTATGTCGGGTGCAAAGGAATGGTTCGATCAGGAACTTGCTCATAGGATGCCATGGTGGTTATGCGGATTTTGACGATAGACCCTGGTCGTCCGGCATCGGAATCAAGTTAGGTACAGGAATCGACAATTACAACGTGCATCTTACCGCCAAGCTTCAGCCCTGGGTGTATAACATCTACTTGTACGTTTGCGGCGGTGCGAACTCGCCTCCTGAATACCTCGAAGATAATGACTACGGAATGTCGTTGCATCCGGACTACGTGAAGAATAACCGCCGGGTTTGCATTGATATGGCGTCCTATACGGAAGCAAATGTGTTCGCGTCACGCTGCGCCCAAAAGTTTTCGACGTCTGGTTTGACGGGGCGATTCGATTTTGGGGCCTGGGAAGGTACTGTACTAAAATTTTCGCCTTACGGCGGAGTGACAGATGTTAGGTCGAGAATGAATGATTTCGGTGACGAGTATTACTGCCGAGATATAAAAAGCACAGCGCGTTTCAAAATCGGCCGTCGATCACACCGTTCCGACATGTAGCGGCCGGATCATCTGTCCAAACCAATTGGTGCAAAAACTATTGGTTAGTGCCGTAATCGGAGCACCAAAATAAACAACTCACCTGAATATTCGTTGAAAACACTGTATTTATGTAGATCGCATGGTATCTGGCACGCCCTTTGCTATTTACCTCTCCGGCAATGGCAAACCATTGCGATGATTCTCAATAGAGGGGAAATAGAAATGAAAAAGATCAAAAACATTATCGCTATAAGCGCGTTTTCGCTGATGGTTTTGGCATTGCCTTCGATCGCTTCGGCACAATGGAATGGCGGCGGTTATCCGAACAGCGGAGGTATTTTCCGCGGCGGCCGCGACCTTGACCGCGTTGCAGAGCGTCTGAAAGACAACGCCCGTGACCTGGAGCGTCAGATCGATCGCGAGTTCAACAGTCGTGGAAGGTACGGCAACACCGGAATTCTAGGCACGATCCTCGGCGGCGGCGGTGTCTATAACCGAGGCTACGGCAACGACCACATCAAACGGCTTGCGGACCAATTCCGGCGTGCAGCAGATCGTTTCGAGAACCGCATGGACGACAACGATGACCGAGGACGCTATGACCGGGACGACCGTTATGACGACAACCGGTATGGTCGGAACGGACGCTGGGATCGCGGAGATAGCCGTGACCGGCAGGCTGCACAGCAGCTGCTCAGCATCGGATCGCAGCTCGAGAATGAGCTTCGCAGAATGCGGACGAGCTATCAGCTTCAGCGTGAATGGAGCACGATCCGTCAGGATCTCAACACAGTTGCAAGCGCCTACGGTCGCGGAGGACGAAACAGCCGCTATCCGTTCTAACGCTTGAATAGATTGGTTAACGACAGCCCGGTTCAAAAGGACCGGGCTTTTTTTGTTCGGAGTACCGCCTTTAGCGGCCGGGACGTTAGAACAAAGCATTTCGTGGTAACGTGAAGCCAGCTAAAGCTGGAACTCCTAACGATGTCCGGAACTCTTTATCTGGTCGCGACCCCGATCGGCAATCTAAAAGACATCTCGCAGCGCGCTATTGACACATTGCACGGCGTCGATCTGATCGCTTGTGAAGATACCCGACACACGGCAAAGTTGTTGAACGCATATCGAATCTCAAAAAAGCTCATCAGTTATCACGAGCACAACGAAGCCTCGCGGTCGGAAGAACTGATCGAAAGACTATCGAACGGCGAGTCGGTCGCACTCGTTTCCGACGCCGGCACGCCTGCGATAAGCGATCCGGGCTTTCGACTCGTTCAGAAAGCCCGCGAAGCAGGAATCAACATTATTCCGATCCCGGGGCCGGTTGCCTTCGTGAACGCGGCGATCGTTTCCGGATTGGCCGTCGATCAACTTTTCTTCGGCGGGTTCCTGCCTTCAAAAAAAGGCGAGCGGCGAAAATACCTGGAAACCGTTTCGTCAATACCCGCGACCCTGGTGTTTTACGAATCGCCGCACCGGCTCGGTAAATCGCTTGTTGATTGCGCGGATATTCTCCGAAACCGAAACGCTGCCGTGGTCAGGGAACTCACGAAGATACACGAAGAAGTTATCAGTGGGACGTTAAAAGGGCTCACCGACAGATTTAGCGCGGGAAATCCAAAAGGCGAGATCGTGCTGGTGATTGGTGAAAACAATGAAAGCGAAGCACAGTCCGCAACAGGATCCGTCCGCGATCGCGTGAAAATGCTCGAATCGGAGGGAATGGACCGAAAGGCCGCGTTGAAAACTGCCGCGAAGGAATTCGGACTTTCGCGTTCGGAGGCTTATCGCCAGTTGATGAGCGAGTCAACGTGAAAGTGAAAAGGAGGCCGAAGCCTCCTTTAGTTATTGTGCAACGTTCGTCAGCTCCGGTGGAAGCTGTTTATCAACCTTCGGCCGTTCCTTCAACTCGGTTAGCTCCCACATTGTCAGGAAGATCGTCCGCGCGACCTTCTCCATCTTCTGATAATCGATCTTGTCGGCGGTATCACTCGGACGGTGGTAATCCTCGTGCTCACCGTCGAACCAGAAAGCTATCGGGATCCCGTTCTGAGCGTAGTGGAAATGATCGGAACGAAAAAAGAACCGCTCGGGGTCTTTAGGGTCGTCGTATTTGTAGTCGTAGGTGAGACCAAGATACTGTGAATTGGTTCCCTTGGTTACCGCACCAAGTGTTGAGCTCATCATCTCGGAACCGATCACATAGATCGAATTCGGCCCCGTCAAATTCTTGTTCCTCGGGTTCGTGTCGCCTTCCTTTTTGCTGCGGCCGATCATGTCGATGTTCAACTGCGCAATAACGGTTCGGATATCGACGGTTGGGAATTTATTGAAATAGTTCGCTCCCCACAGGCCCTTTTCCTCGCCCGCATGCCAAACAAGAAGCACCGATCGTTTCGGTTTGATTTTCGCGTGCGCGAGGGCCTCCGCTATCGAAAGAACCGCCACTGTGCCCGAACCGTCGTCGTCGGCACCGTTCCATATCTTGTCGTCGCCGGGCGCGTTCGGGTTTGTGCCGTCATGGTCGTAATGCGCGCCGATCGCAACCATCTCGTTCTTCAGGACAGGATCGCTCCCTTCCCAAAGTGCAACGACGTTCTGCGTCCAAAGCGTTTCACCTTTGTTGACGATATTGAAGCTGACTATTTTTTGCGGACTGAGTGCGAACGAAGCCGAGTGTCCAGCGAGCGGATCGCCTTTTTCGCCGGCGAACAATGCGTTGGTGAATTTCGCGCTTGCAACAAAAACGTTTATCGGCGCGGGCCCATTCGGCTGACGGCGAAGCTTATCGACGACTAGCCGACTGCGCCCAAAGGATTGCGTCGCGGCCGGCCAGTTATCTCTTAGAAATTTCGACGGAAGAACGATCACGCCCGCCGCACCATTCTCGCGCGCGTAGCTGATCGGGTCGGCCCAATCCACTCCGCGCGTTCCCGTCAGGTCAGCCTGCGTTACGCCCTGCGGCATCGGGACGGGATAGCGGTTTGACGGCTGGCCGTCCGAATAGGCGGCGACGAACTTGCCCTTAACGTCGATACCGGCGTATGGATTTAAACTTTTCGATTTCACCATCCAGCCGTTTCCAACAAAAACAACGGGAGCCGAAAGCCCACCGGTCGCGTTGCCGGAGGACCTGACAATATCGGTGCCAAACGCGAACTGCTGTTCGCCGATGCCGACAGCCGTTGCGGCAGGGTCGATCGCTTCTCGGACCAACGCGATCTTCTGGAAGAATGTGCCATTATCACCGGCGCCTTTGAATCCCCATTTCTGCAGGTTCATCTTTATGAACTCGGCCGTTATATCAAGGCCCTGCGACGGCGTATCTCGCCCGCCCATCGCGTCCGACGCGACAAAGTGAAGATAACTGCTGAGCTGCGCAGCGGTGATGCCTTCAGCCGCCTTCTTTTCGTCGGCTGTTATCTTGATGTCCTGCGCAAAAACGACGCTGGACGAAAGCAGGCCGACGGCCAATAAAAGTGTAAAAAAGGTCTTTTTCATTATTTCTCCCGTCTTAGATGATCGAGTTTGAATACGGGTTTAATACGCAGAAATCGCAAGAATGTTCAGCTTCCGACCACCGCGATCTTGTTTCGGTCGGCAAGTGCGATCATCGCCTCACGGTCGAAGATCAGCGTTTTATCGGCGGTGACCGAAAGGCAAGTCGCTCCGGCATCGATCATCGTTTCGATAGTGGGAAGACCCACAACCGGCACATCGAACCGCATATCCTGGCCGGGCTTCGCGACCTTTACCACGGTCAGTTTGCCGTTTGCGATTTCTCCTGCTCTTCGAATTGTAGAGTCCGTCCCTTCCATCGCCTCGATCGCCACGCACGCCGACGCCCGTACGACGATCGTCTGGCCAAGATCGAGACGCGCGATCTCCGACGCGATTTGCAGGCCATACTCGATATTTTCCTGTTCGGTTTTGTCAGGTTTGCGTTTGGTTAGGGCGCCGGCCTTAGCAAGGTGCTCGGGGATAAGATACGTCGAATCGATAAGCTCGATACCTTCTTTCGCCAGCTCATCCGCGATGCCGCCGATCAGGGCAGCGGTATTTCGCCGGGGCAGGTGCCAGAGCATTTTCATCATCCGCACGTCGGGCATCGCTCCGGAGAAAAGCTGAACGTGCTTTACCTGCCCTGCCATCATCGCTTTTTCGACGTTCTCGCGTTTGAAAAAAGAGATCATTTTGCCGAGTTGGCCGATCCCGACCCACAGAACATTCTCCGCCACATCGGCTATCCGCGGATCTGTCTCCTCCTTTATAGCGACTACGGCAAGATCGGCGCCGCTTTTTCGCGCACCATCGGCGACAAGGAAAGGAAATTGGCCGTTGCCCGCGATAAGCCCGAACTTCATAAGTCCCGACCATTATCGCGAAGCGGCAAGGTATTTGAAAATGAAGGCGAAGTGGATCAGCCAGTCCGACGAACGATTTTCAGCCATCGTCTGCATTTTGTCCCGCCGCGGCTGGACGCTCGAGCAGGTGAATTTTTCGGGAAATTCGGCCATTGCGTCGCGTGCCTCGTCCGGCACTTTCTGCAGGAATTCTGTTCCATTAAACGATCGCTGGATCAGGTCGCGATTTGCGGTCCGGCTATATTGCTTGAAGAGCGGCGTGACATCGCCCGCGGCCACGGAATTCAGATCAAACAACATCACCGGCGAGACACAGCCGTAATCGAAGTAATGTAAATCGACCGTTTTGATCTCGGGCCGGTTTTTCGTGTGGAAATGGATCTTCATCCGCTTCTGGTCGTAAACGATACTCCATTGCGTATGTCCGGGTTGTGCGGCAATTGTCAGAGTTTCGAATGCGTAATCGATCGCTTCTTTTTCAGCGAGCGGTCTATTTGAAAACTGTTTTGTGCGCGTGGAGGCGCGGACGAAGCGGTCCAGCGAACTAACGGACCGTGCCGCCGCCGGATCGTTCGCCGCCGCATAGCGCATCGACCGCGCATACGTGTCGTTGGTAAGAGTTGCGACAGGCAATTCGATCCCGGTGTGAGCGACAAGCTTGCCATCCAGGAATTCGATCGTCGCGGCGTTTCCGGCTTTGTCCTGTACCATGTAATGCAGGTTGATCCGCGAAGCAATTCGGACGCTTTCGGCATTCCGAATAACTTCTGCTGTGGTCGCGGAGGTATCGAGCTGATACTGGATCCATTCGAGCACGTCGATCGCCGGCCGCTCGTCAGGTTTCGGATATTTGGTGTCGTCGAGCCACATCAGGTCGATGACCACGCCCGTCTCGTTCATCCCGCCCGAGGGCTGTTCCCAGCCGTATTGATTAAACGTGATGCTTCCGTACTTGGAAACCCATTTGGCTACGTTCTTCTCCGATTCAAGGCTCGATATTTTCGATATCCCGCGCTTGTTGACAAAGATCATTCCATCTCCGATCGACCAGTCGTAGTTCTTCCCGAAAAGGACCTCGCCCTTGTTCTTCAGGCAAAACGTGGTGCATCCGTATGCAAATGAACCGGAGAGTGTAAATGAAAGAAAAGCACAAAATAACGTTTTGAACATCTGTCACCTCGTTTTAAAAGCCGCGAGTCGTTAACCTTTACCGCTCTGCTACGTATAATGTTTCAGTTCAAAAGATCCTTTTCCGAAATTAAGATATGAAATTCAACGCTATCGTATTCGCCTGGATTGTTGCCGTTTCGACGGCGGCGTTTGGCCAATCGACGAATGTTTACATGACAGAGCCATCGCTTTCGCCCGACCGGAAGGAGATCGCCTTTGTTTCCGGCGGCGATATATGGACCGTTTCCGCGGAAGGCGGCACAGCTCACCTTCTCGTTTCCCACTCCGCTACGGAAGCGAGGCCGCTCTATTCGCCGGACGGTAAAAAGCTTGCTTTCGCGTCCAATCGGACCGGGAACGGCGATATTTACATCCTCGATCTCACAAGCGGTGAAGTTCGGCGTCTTACATTCGATGATGGTAACGAGCAGCTTGATGCCTGGTCGCGGGACGGTGCCTGGATCTATTTTTCGTCCAACGCACGCGACATTGCGGGGATGAACGACATTTACCGCATGGCCTCGACCGGCGGGACGCCGATGCAGATAAGCGCGGACCGGTACACGAGCGAATATAGCGCTTCGCCGCTTGCTGACGGTTCATTCGTTTTTGCGGCGCGCGGTATCGGCAACGGCCAATGGTGGCGCAATGGACGCAGCCACATCGACGAAAGCGAGATCTGGCAGAAAACCGGCGATCAGTATTCGGAATTGTCACCGCGCGGTGCCAAACAGCTATGGCCGATGACAACCGCAGATGGATCCCGAACCTATTTCGTTTCGGACCGAAGCGGCGATCAGAATATCTGGGTCCTGCCTCGCGGTGGACAGGCGAAACAGCTCACAAATTTCACAGACGGTCGCGTGTTGTTCGCAAACATGTCGCAGGACGGCCGCGAGATCGTTTTCGAGCGTAATTTTCATATCTGGAAAATGTCGACTGACGGCGGCCGTGCGGCCGAAGTGCCGATCACGCTTCGCGGCGCCGCGACGACGCCTATCCTCGACCGCGTGAACGCCACGACGCAGATCCGCGAATTGGTACTTTCTCCTGACGGCAAAAAGGTCGCAATGGTCGCCCGAGGCGATGTTTTCGCGGCCTCCGCAAAAGACGGCGGCGACGCGGTCCGGATAACGAGGACCGCCGCTCCGGAATCCTACGTCACGTGGTCCGCCGACAGCCGAAAGCTCGTTTATTCGTCCGAGCGAAACGGCAAAATGGCGCTCTACCAATACGATTTTACGACCGAGTCCGAAATGCCTCTCACGGCCGGCATCGGTAACGACATGGGCGCGGTCTTTTCGCCTGATGGAAAGTCGATCGCATTCGTTCGCGACGCGCGAACGCTCATGGTTTTGGACGCCGCATCGAAACGCGAGCGTGAGGTCGCAAAATTGTTTACCGACCCGCCGCCGCTATTCGGTGCGGAGCCGATCAAATGGTCGCCCGACAACAAATGGATCGCGTACCTAAGCTACTCTCCTGAAACGCGATCGTACACCAACGCGTATGTGGTTTCCGCATTCGGCGGCAATGCTCGTCCTGTCAGTTTCCTCGCCAACTCGAACAGCAACACGCTCGCATGGAGCCCCGATGGAACATACTTGCTGTTCGACACTAACCAGCGGACCGAAGACAATTTCATCGCCCGTGTGGACCTGACATTGCGCACGCCTAAATTCCGCGAAGATCAATTCCGCGATCTTTTCAAACAGGAAAATCCGCGTGAGCGTCCGCAGCCGACCGCCTCGCCGACGCCGGTTACGTCGCCGATGATCTCGCCTTCGCCTGTTCCGCCAAAAGACGACGACAAGCAAACCGACATTGTTTTCGACGACATCCGAAAGCGCCTGTCGATCATCAACACCGGGGTCAACGGCGGCGCCCCGGTTATCAGCCCTGACGGAAAGACATTGGCGATGCTGGCCGTCGCCGAGGGGCAGTTCAACATCTACACGCGAACTCTCGATGAGCTTTCGACCGACAATTCGTCTCGTCAGCTTACTTCAACCTCCGGCGGCAAGTCGCAGATGCAGTTCTCGCCCGACGGCAAGGAGATCTACTATCTCGAAGGCGGACGGATCAGCATCGTTACGCTCGACCGCCGCGAGGTGCGGCCGCTAAATGTCAATATCGAAGTACCGGTGAATTTTGCCGAAGACAAAATGGAAGTTTTCGGCCAGGGCTGGCGCTACCTTCGCGACAATTTCTACGACGATAAATACCATGGCGTAGATTGGAACGGCATTAAGCGCACGTACGAACCACTGATCTCTTCGGCGCGTACTCCCGACGAAGTTCGCCGCCTGATGAATCTGATGGTCGGCGAATTGAATTCTTCACACCTTGGCGTGACAGGCGGAACAACGCCGCCGCAGGCGACGACAGTGGGTAAGCTCGGGGTTCGCTTCGGTCGCGAAGAATATGAAAAGAATGGCAGGCTGAAGATCACCGAGATCATCGCATTGGGACCGATCGCGATCGAGAGGATGATAAAGGTCGGCGATTACATCGTAAGCGCCGATGGTACGAACATCGCTAGAGGAGTAAACCTCGACGAGCTGCTCGAAGGTAAGGTGGGACGCCGCGTGGTTCTGAATGTTTCATCGTCGCCTGATGGCTCCAACAAAAGGGAAGTGATCGTTCGCCCGATCTCGACGGGCGCGGAGAAGAACCTTCTTTACCGCCAGTGGGTCGACGATAATCGCGCATACGTCGCGAAACTCAGCGGCGGCAAACTTGGTTATGTACATTTGCCCGACATGGGACAGGGTTCGCTCAACCAGCTCTACATCGATCTCGACGCCGAAAACCAGTCGAAGGAGGGCGTCGTCGTCGATATTCGAAACAACAACGGAGGGTTCATAAACGTTTACGTCATCGACATCCTCTCCCGCCGCGGTTACCTGACGATGAAGGAACGCGGGCTTTGGAACGTACCGGCGCGCTCAGCACTTGGTCAGCGAGCATTGGAAAAACCGACTGTGCTGGTGACCAATCAACACTCACTTTCCGACGCCGAGGACATGACCGAAGGCTATCGTACTTTGAAGTTAGGAAAGGTCGTCGGCGAACCCACCGCGGGCTGGATCATCTACACGTGGAACGCGCAGCTATTCGACGGAACGACCGTGCGACTGCCGCGACAGCTTATTCTCGGCAGCGACGGCAAGAACATGGAACTGAACCCGCGTCCGGTCGATATCGCAGTAACGCGGCCGATCGGCGAATCGCTTACGGGCAAAGATTCGCAGCTCGAACGCGCCGTCGGCGTTTTGATGAACGACAAACTGCCGTAACCGATATTGTCGATCGAAAATGAAAAAGCAGAGCTGAATAGGCTCTGCTTTTTGTTACAGGTTTTGATGTGTTTTTATTCGCTAAAAGGTTCTATCTCGCCCGGTTTACGAAGCATCTTATTCACCTCATCAAGGTGCATCTCTTCCAAAAGGATCATCTCCCGCGCGTATTCTTCGAGCGCGACGGAATTTCCTTCGGCGATCTTCAGCAGCTCATAATACGCGTCGAGCGTCGACCTTTCCTGATCGAGGCTTTCGCGTAAAATGTCGCCGATGTCGTGCTTATGCGTTTCAAGCAGCGGCCCGATCTTCAACGACGGATGCCCGCCGAGCATCGTAACGAATTCACCAGCCTTATGAGCGTGTGCCAGGCTCTCGTCGCCGTTGCCCTTTAGCCACGATACGATCGGGATTCGGTTGTAGCCAAATACCATCTGCGCGTAATGCGTATACCGCACAACGCCGGCCAATTCCAATTCCAGGATCTTGTTTAGAACATTGATCGCAGATTGTTTGTCGTTTTCGTTCATCATTAGTTTAGTCGCCCACTGATCCATTCCGGATCACGACGGTTGTCAATAATCGCGTGTATGCGGATCTCGTTGCCCTCAACGAGGTAAAAGATCGAATAAGGAAAATGCGAAGCCACCTTTCTGTGCTTGCCGTGCATTATTGAATGGCTACGCGCATGAATGAGCAAAGAATCTATATCTGATATTAAGGAATCTCGAAAATATTCGCCAAGCCCGGCTGACTGCTGTTCGTAGAATAAATAGCCGTCGATCAGGTCCTGCCGTGCAGACCGAAGGATCTTGATCTTCACTTTCGAGGGCCGCTCGTTTCTTTCAGGATATATTCCTTCGCATCATTCCAATCGATAAACTCGTCATCACCATTTGCGAGCGCTTTCTCTCTTTCTTCCAAAATTCGGAGATGCCAGCCCGGCGAAGGCGATTTCTCTACCTCTTCGCGCATGTTCGCCCACAGAGCTTCCATTAGCTCGATTTTTTGCGTTGGCGTCATGTCTTCGATCGCGGGAATTGTTTGAACCGTCATAAAGAAATTGTAGCGCAGTTACGTGGATGCTTTCTCACCCGCTTCAGCTTGCGTCCGCGCGTGATATGAGCTTCGCGTCAGCGGCGACGATTCGACGTGTTTAAAGCCCATCGCTTCGCCGATCTTTTTCCATTCGGCGAACTCTTCGGGGGTGACGTAACGCTCGACGGGGAGCCGCTTCTCGTATGGTTGGAGATATTGGCCGATCGTCATTATGTCGCACGAAGCTCTGCGTAGGTCCTTCATCAAGTCGACCACCTCTTCGAACGATTCGCCCAGGCCTGCCATTATGCCGCTTTTGGTTTTCATCGCCGGCATTTGCGTATCGCGGAAATGCGCAGCGCGGGCGAGCAGCTCCATCGATTGATCGTATTCAGCGTCCGGGCGAACGCGGCGGTAAAGCCGAGCGATGGTTTCGGTATTGTGATTGAGAACATCCGGACGCGCGCGCAGGACGTTATTTAAAGCGTCTTCGTCTCCGTTGAAGTCAGGAATCAGGACTTCGACCTTGCATTCCGGATTCATCTCGCGAACGCGGACGATCGTCTCGGCCCAGTGCATTGAGCCGCCGTCCGGCAGGTCGTCGCGATTTACCGATGTGATAACGGCGTGTTTCAGGTCAAGATGCTTGACCGCTTCGGCGACGTGCGTGGGCTCCATCGGATCGAGGTCCATCGGCTTGCCCTTATTCACCGCGCAAAAGCCGCAGTGACGCGTGCAGGTGTCGCCGCCAAGCATGAACGTTGCAGTTTTATCCGTCCAACACTCGAAGATATTCGGGCAGTTCGCCTCCTGGCAGACGGTGTGCAAATTAAGGCCCGAGATCAGGTCTAGCACGGCATTCTGATTCCTCGGATCGCCAAGCTTGATCTTCAGCCAATCGGGCTTTTTCAGCCGTTCGCGTTGTTTTCGGTTAAGAAACTGTTGAACTAAAACGCCTTCGTCTATCATCTCTCAGTCATCTACAGTATGGCACGTATCAAATCACGACCAGATTATTCGAATCGGCATTCAGTACTGCTGAAGTTGAGATCGACCGGTCGAATGTTACCAGTCGCCCTTTGTTTCCTGCCGCAAGCCCGAGTAAATAAACGTCCGTAATTTGCATCGGCCCTAATATTGCGCCGCATTCAAAAACTCGTTTATCGGCAAGTGAAATATCGTCGGACCAGAATTCATGGTCGGAGTTCGCAGTAAACCGATTCAGCAATCCGCCAACCTCCCCAACAGAAAAGCGGGCAAGCGACGAGTATCTCGGATTTGACATTACTCTCAGCAAACCGTTTTCTGTGATCGGACAACTTGCCCAACCATACTGCGAATTCGCGATCCACCAGTCAAACGCAGCTTGGTGAAAAGTATGCTGGAGGTGCAGCAGTGCGATCAGAGTACTGACATCAAAAAGTGCCCGCACTTATGTCCTCTTCTTCCATTAACGTTCTGATGTGCTCCATTGTAATTATTTCGTCGCCGGTCGAAACAACCGGGACGCCACTACGATCTTCGATAATTGTTCGACCGTTAGTCTTTCCACCGCAAAGTGCTTGCCTCGCCAACCTGGAAATGACCTTTCCGGTCGATTGGCCTTCTCGCCGGGCGATATTTTTAGCGGCTGCCAACACATCATTTTCAATATCTAGCGTTGTCCTCATACAGTTGATGCTATCGCATCAATGCATCAGATGTCAAGAAAAATGCCGGTCTCACGAAACCGGCATTTCCACGTAAATACAAGAAAATTAAGCCTTTGCGCTTCCTGCTTTGGTAAGCCGCGAGCTCACCGTGTCCCAATCGATATTCGAGAAAAACGCCTCGATGTATTTGGGGCGGTCTGCCGGTGCATAATCCTTGATCCAGGCATGCTCCCAAACGTCCATTATCAGGATCGGCGTATATCCCGCGACATTGCCGGTCTCATGCAGGTTGATCCAGTGGTTCGAGATCGCGCCGTTGGTCGGATCCTGATACGTCGCCGCCCAGCCGACGCCTCGCATTTTACCGGTCGCCACGAAATCGGCCTTCCAAATGTCGTAGCTGCCAAAGCTTTCTTCAGCGGCCTTCGCGAACGCCGAGTCCTTTTTTGCATCGCCGGTGCCTTGCTTCTTCATGTTCTCGAAGTAGTATTCGTGAAGCACCATTCCGTTGTATTCGAACCCGTACCGCCGACGCAGTTCCGAAAATGCCGCCGTTTTCGTCGCATCCAGTGTTCCTTCGCCGATCAACCCGTTTATCTGCTCGTTCAAAAGGTTCGTGTTCGTCACGTAGCCTTCATAAAGCTTGAAATGCATCGCGAGCGTCTCGTTCGAGATGCCGGTCAGGTCGCTCAAATCAAATGAGCGCGCTTTGTAAACAGTGTTCAGTCCCATCATTTCCTCCTTAATAATTCAGCGTGCGCGTTTGTTCGCGCCCAACAAGTTCCGTCGCGTATATATTCAATCTTAACGCAACAAGCTGAAGCTTGCACTCTGAACTTTAAGGCGTATCTTCTTCCGCCGGCCGCGGGCCGGGATCCATGCCCTTCACGCTAGCCTGGTTCACAACACGAATGTGAATGTCGCTCTTCAGCCGGTTCTGGCAGGAAAGACGCGTGTTCGGCGCCAGGTCGTCCTTGGTCGCAAGTATCGTCTCCTCAGGCTCACGCATAGGTTCAAATTCGCCCGCGATCACCTCGATACGGCACGTCGTGCAGCGAGCGTTCCCTCCACACCGATGCAGAATGTCCACACCATTGTCTTCTAGGCAATGGACCAGTTTCAAGCCTTCATCGCAGGCAAAGGTAACCGTTCCCGACGCGGTTTCGGCGGTAATTGTCGGCATTTGGTGGACTCTCCAGAATATTTGCAGTTACGTAAACCTATGATTTCAATTTGTCACAAAGGCAAACTATTGGCAAGGCAAACCAGTATTTCTCTGGTTTGATGCTCGCAATGCCCATATGTTAGTTTTACAGGTATTCGGGCCAGGCCGCCGCATGATTCGTCACGCCTATTCGCGCGACGACCTTAAGATCTCTAATCGATGACACGACAGTCGAAGTTGAAGCACAAGATCACTGCCCTCGTTGTCTCGTGCGTGATGGTAGCTTGTCTGATCATGATCGGTGAATTTTTATGCCGGGCCTTCACTCGTGTCAATTTCCTGGATAACACGGCCGGGATGTTTAGCCCCAACCGATTCGGAAAAAGCTATGGCAATACTCCGAATTTTAGCGGCGTCTCCTTCGGCCAGGAATTCACAACGGATGCGAATGGATTCCGGTATGATGCCGGTGCCGGAGTGGAACTGGCAGGAGACAGTGCCGTATTGCTGATCGGAGACTCGGTCGGCTTCGGGCCCGCAGTGGAGGATTCGAAGACAATTGCCGGCCTGCTTAGAGCACGGATGAACACTCCGGTCCATAACGCTTCGGTCATTGGATATGACACTTTTGATCATAAGAATGCCGCCTCCGCGATCGTAAGGAACGACCGCGGGATCAGGACGGTCGCCGTGATCTTTTGCCTGAACGACGTCAACGATGCGAGCGCGCAGCAAATTCGGAATCAGGTAGGGTCGATGAGCCAGCCACAGTCCACCACCTCGCTGGCACGAACGATCAACGATTACCTTCGCTCCCGTTCAAAACTGTTCGTTTGGCTCAAGACGCTTCTTCTGGACTCTCAGGTCACGACATTCAGATTCGATCTCACTTTTTATCAGAAGGGTGAGGAAAATGTTCGTGCGGCCCTCGACCCCCTTAGCGAATTGAAAAAAGAACTTGACGCCCTGGGCGTCGTGTTGAAGGTATTCGTGATGCCTTATGAGGCTCAGTTGCGGGCATCAGCGACAGACGCCGATCTTGAACCTCAAAGACTTGTCATGAAGGCGCTTGCTGCCGAGGGGATCGAATCGTACGACCTGATGCCGAAGTTCAAAGCCAGTGAAAACACGAACCTGCTCTTTCTCTACGGCGACCCGATGCATTTGAGCGAGGAAGGCCACGCTGTCGCGGCGAAAGCCGTCTGTGAAAAACTACCCGGGTGCGATCCATCAAAATGACCGCGATCCTCGGCATCTCTGCGTTTTACCACGACAGCGCCGCCGCTCTGG
Source organism: Pyrinomonadaceae bacterium (assembly GCA_025929655.1). Classification (GTDB taxonomy): domain Bacteria; phylum Acidobacteriota; class Blastocatellia; order Pyrinomonadales; family Pyrinomonadaceae; genus OLB17. The sequence goes on along the minus strand of JAICPV010000008.1, from coordinate 911 downwards.
TCGTCGACGGGCGTATCGCCGCTGCAGCCCAGGAAGAAAGATTCACGCGGATCAAACACGATTTTGGCTTTCCCCAAAATGCGATCCGCTATTGTCTTGATGAAGGCGGCCTCACAGCCGATAAGCTCGACGCCGTAGTCTTTTACGACAAACCCTACCTGAAATTCGAGAGGCTGATGGAAACATATCTCGCATACGCGCCCAGAGGCCTTCGTTCATTCATGATGGCGCTGCCGCTCTGGCTGAATCAAAAGTTATTCCTGCCGCGAGAGATCGATAAAGGCCTGGGGAATATCTATGAAGGACCTATTTATTTCACGACGCATCATGGGTCGCACGCCGCAAGCGCCTTCTTTCCCTCGCCATTCGAAGAGGCGGCGATCATCACTTTCGACGGCGTGGGCGAATGGAGCACGACGACCTACGGTACGGGGCGGGAAAACACTATCGAGATTCTGAAAGAAATAAGATTTCCGCATTCACTGGGCCTGCTCTACAGCGCGTTTACGTATTACGCCGGGTTCAAGGTCAATTCAGGCGAGTATAAGCTGATGGGCCTCGCTCCTTATGGGGAGCCGATATATGAAAGACTGATCCGGGATCACCTGATCGACATTAAAGAGGACGGCTCATTCTGGCTGGATCAGAGTTATTTCAATTACTCGGCAGGATTGACAATGACGGGGTCTAAATTTCACGACCTGTTCGGGGAACCGCCCCGTCGGGAAGGTTCGAAGCTCACGCAGTTTCATATGGACATTGCGGCGAGCATTCAGCGTGTCACCGAAGACACTGGGGTTTCGCGCAAGCCCCAGGGCCCAGATCGGAATCTGGCGGGAGCGGAAGGCGGCCAGGCTTTCCACAAAGTCCGGGGAACGCGGCACCCCGCAGACCACTGCCTGCGCCACGCG
>JAICPV010000190.1 GCA_025929655.1 Pyrinomonadaceae bacterium | reverse complement strand
TGGCGACGCTCCACAAGGCTCTCCAGCTCGCCCGTGAACTGAATAATACGGAGCAGCAGATACGGATTTGCGCCAGGCTGGGTGAATACTATTTCAACGGCCGGGATCCTTCCGTCGAAGACAAACGGAGAGCACGAAATTATCTAACGGAAGCGGCCAAGCTAGTCGATTCGCTTGCAGTAAAGCCCCTGCCACTCAGCTACGATGTGTACGACTCTCTCGGAATGGTTTGGGCGGGGCTGTATAACCCGACGAACGCGAACAAGGCGTTCCTTAGTGCGTACCGGCTCAAAAAGGATAAGCCGCCCACGGAATCCATTCCCGCAATGATCAGATACGCCGAGTGGCAGATAAAAATGGGATATCCGAAGTATGCGGTAGCTCCTTTGGAAGATGCTCGAAAAAAAGCGGTCGCCGCAAAACTCACCGATCTGGAAGCACTGACCACCTGGCGGCTCGGCGACCTTATGGCGGGTACTTTCCGCGACCTGAAAAATGCGAAATGGTTACTAGAGAGAACCGACCTGCTCCTTGCCGCGAACCCGGACGAAGCGCTGAGCGCGAAGATGAACCTTTCGTGGGGCAAGTACTACTTCGCCACCTTTGACCTGACCAAGGCCGCAGATTATTTCAAAAAGGCAGTGAACCCTCAGGCTCGGGTTGCGCCCGCAGGCCTTTTAGGTGAAGTGCTGCTGCGTATAGGAATCCTCGATTTTACGGTGGGAAACTATGCGGGAGCGATCCAGGTTCTCGAAAAAGCGGCCGAGATCAACGCTGCAGAAGGCCGCAAGTTAATGGAAATGGATGCTCTGCGGTACCTGGCACGATCTCAAAACGCTATCGGAAAAGACGATTCCGCCCGGAGTACAATGGCGAAGGCGTTAGCGGCAAGGGGCGCTTCGGGACAAGGATACTATTCTTCCGAAAGCGTCGCGGTGCTGATCGATCATGCCGACCTTCTGATCCAAGCATTTCAGAAGGGCCCGGGCAGAATTCCCGCGAACGTTCAGCTAACGCGAGCGCAGGGTCAGCTCGATCTGGCGTATCGAAATGCAAAGCGCGAAAAGATGAGGGACCTTGAAGCGTTGGCGGCCCAGCGGCTCGCACTGATACATTCGCTGCTTGGAGAAAAAACGAAAGCCGTTGAACTATTAAATGATTCCCTGATCACATCGCGTTCCGCCGGACTCCCCGTGCAGGAAGCAGCGGCGTTGACGGGATTGATGGATCTGTCTTTGGGGATGGAAAACGAAGGAGCGGCTACGTTTTACGGCAAGAGCGCGGTGAACGTGTTCCAGCAGCTTCGTAAGCGGATCGCGGATGTTCCGCCTGAAGCCCGCGCGACTTACCTCAGCACCATCGAAGGTACTTACCGGAAGCTTGCTTCGCTTCTCATCGAGCAGGGCCGGATCGCCGAAGCCGAACAGGTTCTTACGATGCTGAAAGAAGAGGAGTTGATGGAGTACGTTCGCCGCGATGATGGTGTAGCGAGGAGTATGCTCCAGACGCTGTCGTTGACCGAGAACGAACGACGCGCCATCACGCGATACGATTCGATCGCGGACCAGATAACCGCGCTAGGTAAAGAACTCGAGGAACTCGAGAAAGAACGCCGCAGTTATACCGACGAGACATTTCCTAAACAGCAGCGCTATCTGGAATTGAAACAACAGATCGCGGACGCGTCGCTGACGTTTCAAAAGTTCTTGGAGGGGCTCAAGGTAGCCTTTGGCCCGACGGATTCGCGTGTAAAAGAGGTCACTTCCGGCCTGAAATCGCTGCTTTACGATTTGAACGAACCGCGTACTGCTGCCGTTTCGATGATTGTCGGCAAAGATGTTCTGAATATTATCGTCACCACGAGCAAGACGCAGCGTGCGCATACGGCCAAGATCTCAGACTCGGCCGTAAACGCGCTGGTCACGGACTTTCGCGCCGCCCTTACCTCGCCGCAACACGATCCGCGCCCGCTCGGGCAAAAACTGTACGACCTGTTGGTGAAGCCGGTCGAAGCCGATCTGGCCGGCATTAACGCGGACAAGATACTGTGGAGCATGGACGGAACTTTAAGGTACCTCCCGCCCGCGGCGCTGTGGGACAAAAAGAACGGATACATGGTCGAGCGATTCTCGAACGTAATGATAAATCTTGCGAGTCAGAAAAATCTCGACAAGGCGCGATTGCCCGGACAGCTTTCCGCACTCGGCGTCGGGGTATCAAAAGCTATCGACGGCTTTGACGCACTATCGGCCGTCCCCGATGAGCTCGACTGCATCGTATCCGATAAAGCAACGGGACTACTGTCTCAAAAACCGCAGTGTGCGAATGGTGTGCTCAACGGAAAGAAGTTGCTCGACGAAAAATTCACGCTTACGAATTTCGCGGGTGAGCTCGGCCGATACCCTATCGTCCATATAGCGAGCCATTTCAAACTAACGCCGGGCGACGATCTGAACTCGTTCCTGCTCCTCGGCGGCGGCGAGGATAGAAAATTCACGGTTGATAAACTCCGCAGTCAGCCATTGAACGGCATCGATCTCGTGGTCCTTTCCGCATGTAATACCGCTACACCCGGCGGCCCGAAATCCAACGGTGTGGAGGTCGAGGGCTTCGGGTCGATCGCACAGGAAGAAGGCGCGAAGGCGGTTATGGCGACTCTCTGGGCGGTCGCCGATACCTCGACAAAAGATTTTATGGTCGAGTTTTACCGGCTTTACGGCAAGGAAGGAATGTCGAAGTCGGAAGCCATGCGGAAGGCTCAGCTGAAACTGATGTACGGAAAATATTCGGCGAACGAAGCTCAAAAGGTGCGGGCCGATGAGTTCGTAACCGTGACTGATAAAACGCTTCCGCCATTCAAAACCGACCCGAACGCGCCGTTCGCTCATCCCTTCTACTGGTCGCCCTTCACGCTCAGCGGCAACTGGCGCTGATCAGTTCACGGCCTCGAATTGAATATGTCGGGACGTGATGGAGTTTTTAGTTTTTGCCAATTTGTCGGTGACGATCACCTGAAGAATGTAATCCCCGGGAAGCATTTTGTCACTCATCTTCACAGCACCTGAAACGGCGATCCTGCGCATGTCTGTCTGGCCGCGTAAATCCACCGCTATCGGTTCCCCGTCAAGCACCAATTTCCCGTCGAGGAAGACGCGCAATTTAGTCTGCAAATCCGGCTTCCGGCTCGGGTCGAGCTTCGCGTTGTAGATTTCGAACCCGTACCGCAAAACAGAACCGAGCTTTACCTGACGCGATGCAGTATCCATGAAGGACGTGGACCGCACCTCTGTGTTGTTCGGGTCCATCAGCTTGTCCCACATCTTTACCGGCACGTTCTCGATCACGATACTGGAGGCGGTCAAGCGGCCTTTTTTCAGATCGGGCACCTGAATGAATTGACTCGCGGAACCCACCTTCGCGCCTACCGGGTCGCGGATCGCAACCCGGTATTGATACCCGCCGGGCTTCTTTACGGGGAATGTGAAATGGTAAATGATTCCTTCTTTTAGAACCTTTTGATAATCGGCCGCTTTAAACGAGATCGTGTAGTTCTTGGTGATCTGATCGACCGGTGCCCCGTTGTCGCCGAAGCTCGCCGCCCAAACGGCGAACTGTACCTTTTTTGAACCGTCTGGCTCGTCAGTGAATTTCAGGTCCTGTGCAGGTATGTGCAGAAGCGAACGAACGAACGAGCCGGATCGATCGCTCCCGAAAAGCCCGTTCAGCTTCAGTGAGATACCGTTCACCGCGAAAGGCGACATCAACGCCCGCTGAAGCTGCAAGATCGGCGACCCGGTGTTGCTCGGCCGATTCAGCACTTCCCTGTCGGCAACATTGAAGAAACCGCTGCGATATCTTGCCGTCAGCCCCTTTCTGATGACTTTGACCTCGATCTTGTTAAACCGGCGCTGAACCGTGTCGAATGTATCCGAATCGGGTTCGTAAGCGATCAGATAATAACTTTGATCTTCGAGCACCTTTCTGACACCGCCGGCCAGATCATTGTTGTTTTTGACGGAAAACCCGCCCGTTTCCTCCGCGAGCCTCAACAACCCTGCCTGCGAATCGAAAAGCTGAGCACTGCGTTGCGACATGACCGCGCTGTATGCCTGGGGGCCAGGTACCGGTGATCCACCGGAAGCACTTGGAGTGGTTAACTGATCCGCCGCTGTGCTGCCCGTATACACGACCCCTCGTGAGTCGACCGTGTAAAAAACCACGGACGCCCTATTGGCTTCTTCGATAAGTTTCGCCAAATAACTTCCAACCCGGCCCGACTGGGTGAAGCCGTGTTCATCGCGTTCAAACTCATTCCAGCCTTCAGAGAAAAGGATCACGGATTTTCGTCCAGGCAATTCCGACATCCCCTCGACGATGTATCGCAGGGCCCCTAACGTTCCGGTCGCAAACATGCTGGTCTGGAAATCTTCAAATGCCGCGTCGCCGCTCGCGAGATTGCCCGGTTCGTTTGGCTTTAGTTCGCCGCCCTCGGCACTTACCTGGTCGGCGAACGACGGCCTGAGAGGAGCGAAGGCGCTGATCCCGGCGTTGCCGCTGGGATTCCATTTAACACGTTCGATAGCGGCAGCCAACATCGTTTTATCTGACGTGAATTGCTGCAAGGCGCCGGTTCCCGCGCCGGTGCGGACGATCGCGACAAAATCACCGTCCTGCATCTGTTCGTCGACGAATTTCTTTAAGGCCCGTCGTGTGTAATAAGCGCTTTCGAATGACAGGAAAAGATCGTCTACCACCAGCGCGATAGTTCGGCGCACCTGTTCGGGGCGCAATGCGACGGTTGGAACCGGGATCCCGCGTTCGTTGCCCTTTTTGGCCGAATTGTCTTCCTTTTGATCGAACGTGCGCACAGCCGAAACGAATGAGAAATTGGTAATTTTCTGCTTCTCGCCGTTCTCGTAAACCTCTAACTCTTCCGGCCGCAGATCTTTGACGATCTTCCCTTTCGGGTCGATCACAGTAACGTCGAGCTGGACCAGATTGGTGGAGATCTTTACTACGCCGGATTCGGCCTGGGCCGGTTTTTGCACTGGTGAAGGTACAGGCCTCTGGGCGAAAACGCCTCCCGAGAACGAGATCAGCAGCGAAACGAAAGTAAAGACGGCAGAAGAGCGGTTCTGGCATCCGAATCTAGCCTTATACATATTGCGAATTGAATTGCCCGCTACGGGACCACTTCGAACTGAACATATTGCGTCGCGAGATCCTTTTTCTTCGAGGACGATTGATCCGTCACGACAATCTGCATTACATAATCGCCGGTAAGCAGGTTTTCGCCGAGTTCGATGGCATCGTTGTGAACGATGCCTCCTGCACCAACGACGGTGGCCGCGTTAAGGCTCGATTGCTTCGATTC
>JAICPV010000388.1 GCA_025929655.1 Pyrinomonadaceae bacterium | reverse complement strand
ACCGTCTGAGCTGCTGCCCACTTGGGCAGAAGGCGAGTACCCGTCAGCACCTAGTAGCTCGTCAGAATCCGGCGTTTCGGCGATCTGCTGCTCGAGGTCGCGGCTCCACTGGACACGGGCCTCATTGAGGAACGTGGGGCTGAACGAAGAATTAAGCCTGAAGTTGTAACTGTCGAGTTGGACAATATCGCTTCCGAACGAGGTACGGCCGCGGTTCACGGTAGCAGCTGTCTGCACGCCGCCGGGAGAATCCCAGCGCATTCGGTTATAGACAGCAGTGAAAGTGTGCTTATCGTTTATGACCCAATCGATCTTCGGAAGGATCAAGGTTTGGTCGCCTCGCCGCGGCACGAATCCAGTACGATTCGTTAAATATTCAAGTGCCGCATTTGTCTGCGCCTGAGTGATTCCTCTGCAAGAAAGAACCTGCCCGGCAGTCAGGTTGGTTGCACTGCAATTCGCCGGTGCGGAAACGGTTATCGGATTTAGAAACGTAGAGAGTCCGGTCTGCGCAGAAGCGGGGAATTTTCGTTTCTGCTGATCGAAGCTGAAAAAGAAAAATAGACTGTCCTTCACGATCGGCCCACCGATCGAGCCGCCATATTGATGTCGAACATCTTCCGGCTTTCCGTCCGGGATGGTCGCTGAAGGGAAGATCCTCGGGTTTCGGGCACCGTATTTGTTGTCACGGTAAAACCAGAAAGCGGATCCGTGAAATTCGTTGGTTCCGCTCTTAGTGACCGTGTTCACCACACCGCCGGCCGCCCGCCCAAATTCGGCCGAATAGTTGGACGTATTCACCTGAAATTCACGAATAGCGTCCGCACTGATCGACGAGCTGATGCGAGTTCGGCCGCGTGCTTCGGAGAAGAACGCCTGATTATCATCGCCGCCGTCGACGGTGCTGTTGTTCAGCAATCCGGATATCCCGCGAAAACTGATCAAACCGAATCCACCGTCCGGAGCAACGCCCGGCGTGAGCAAAACGAACGCCGATGCGCGGCGGCCGTTGATCGGCAACTCGTTGATCGAAGTTTGGTTTATACCGGTTGCGTTGGTGGCATCGTTGTTATTGATGACAGGTGCTTCGGCTGTCACCGTCACCTCACCGCCGACTCCGCCCACGGCCAGGTTGACATCGAGCGGCGTGAGCGAGCCGACTTCGACCACAACTTCGGCTGTGTGCTTGCCGAACCCGGTTGCGGTCGTTTCGACGCGGTAGTTTCCGGGTTCGAGATTCGTGACCCTGAACGCACCGTCATTCGCGGTCGTAACGGTAGTCGAGGTGTTCTTACCAACATTGGTGACCGTTATTGAAGCCCCGTTGACGACGGCGCCCTGCGGGTCGACGACCTTGCCGTTGATACCGCCGGTGGTGGTGCTCTGGGCAAAAGCAGCCGCCGACAGTGTGATCATCGCGATCATCGCGAAAAAGCCTTTAAAAAAGTTTTTAGTCATTTTTGACCTCGTAGTCTGATTGAATAAGAAAGATTGCTTTGTCCGTTCAGATTTTCGGAGAAATTGGATTTTTCTTGCGCTTTTCGGATTATTCACCTGCTTCCGCGCAAGCCTATTTCTTTTCGGGAACTCCGAAATGGTTCGGACCTGAAAAATAAGTCGTGTATTTGCAAACTTTGAATTTTCCGTTCGGATGCGATCCCGGACGTATCAGGTGAACTCCTCAAAAAGTTCGCAATTTAGTCAAAAATAACGCAATTAAAGTTCCGTTGAATACAAACACGCGGCGAAAGTTAGCCAAACATCATAGCTTACAGCCCGGATATGAATTCCGGGTTATGATACGGGACGCGGTCGGGGCGAGAACTACAGCTATTTGTATATTTAGCTCGTTTTCGAAAAAAAATGGGCTTTTTGTAACAATTTTTGTTGCGGAACGGTTCAGAAACTTGACTTTTTTGTAATAAAGGATTAGATTTGTCCCGCACATATGGAAAAAGTCCTAATTGTGTATTTTTATGATACGTTTTTTAAGGGGGAAATAGATGGCACAAATCGAATATGCTACTTCTTCATATAAGTCGCCATTACACCATCGAATTCTTGCAAATATGCCTGTTAAGGCAAGTTGGATCGACGAGGAAAGCGGTAAAAGGGTAAACGTTCTCGGGACCACGGAAAACATAGGCGAAAACAGCGCCCTTGTTAATCTGGAAACTCTGCCCCCAGTGGGAAGTGAAGTGAAACTTCGCATCCTGGACGAGGAAAAGACACTGATCGAGGTTCAGACCAAGGTGATCCGTGTCGAACGAGACCCGAGCAAGCCGCTCGCGGCCTTGACCATTCTTGCAAATTTGAAGAAATGGAAGGACGTTGCGATGGAGGCCGCCCAGGAATGGGTTACGCGTCATTGGAGACTCAATTACGAAGAGGAATGGGTGAATTAACCCGTTTTTATCACAAGGGGTAAGATAGCGGAGGCGATAAGTCTCCGCTTTTTTTGTTAGGAGTTCAAGCTTCATTTTGCGCTGGTTAACTGGAACCATGTTGATGACGCGGGGGAAGCTAAAGCTTGTACTCCGAACAGGCGAACTGCATCAAAAGGTTTGGCATCCTTTCAAGCAATGAGATCTATAGTTTTGTTTTTATTTATTCTTTCGCTGGCGACGTTCGCTTTCGCGCAAACCGGCCCGGTCACCCAGGCCGAGTACGTGAAAATGCTTTACGCGCTCGACAAGGACTTTAGCGGCCGCACGACCGTAGTAGAAGCGCTCAGACGTCGCGGGATCGATTTCGCGGTCACGGACGGATTGAGATCGCTGACGCGCTCGAAAGGCCGAAACGATGACGAGCTGAAACGTGCGTTGGAGGAAGCGGGCCGAAGAAAGTCGAGCGGTATCGTTGCAAAACCGATTTCGGAAAGCGAGGCCGCGGCCTTCATCGAACAAGCGAGAAAGAAAACGCTCGAGGCGGTCGGGGAAATGCCCGACTTCGTCGTGAAGCAGCAGATCCAGCGTTCGGCCGCGTACGCCGGTACCGGAAATTATCGTAATCTTGATCGGCTTGTCGTGGCGGTAAGTTATCGGTCGTCGGGTGAAGAAGAATATAAAGTCCTATCACTGAACGGTACGATCCAGCCGAATCCCGAGGCGAAGCGAAATTACGCGGAAGCCGGTGGGACGAGCTCGACGGGCGAATTTGTTTCCGTGCTGGCGACGGTTTT
>JAICPV010000417.1 GCA_025929655.1 Pyrinomonadaceae bacterium | reverse complement strand
CGAGAGCTTCGTGGGTTTGTTCGTCCTTTGCTACGACAATGAGGCCGGAGGTGTCCTTGTCGAGGCGGTGGACCAAGCCGATTTGGGATTTCAGATTTGAGATTTCGGATTGCCTTTCTCCCACAATTCCCAAATCCGAACTCCCAAATCGGAAATAGAAAGCCAAAGCATTCGCCAAAGTGCCATTCGAAATACCGGCTCCGGGGTGGACGACCATGCCGGCGGGTTTGTTGATGACGGCGAGGTATTCGTCTTCGAAAACGATGTCGAGTGGAATGTTCTCGGGTTCGAAGCGGGCGGCGGGGGCTTCGGTGAGGTCGATGTCGATCTCGTCGCCCTCATGGATCTTATAGGACGCCTTCGCAGGCTTGCTGTTTATCAGGATCGATTCATCCTCGATCAGCCGCTGCAGCCGCGAACGCGACCAGCCTTCGATGCGCGATACAAGAAACGCGTCGAGGCGAGGTCCGGCGTCCTCAACGGTTGCGGTAATGGTTGAAAGTTCGTCTGACAAGGGACAAGTCTAACAGAAAGTTATGGAGGAATTTAGCTTGACTCGCTCGTTACCAGACACACTTCCTTACGGTCGTGTTTCCGCCCGTCGTGACTAGTCGCTATGGGGCACACTCGCTACTGCTCGTGTTTCTGCCTTCCTTGACACCTCGACCGCGCAAAATAAAATATTCCGTTACGACGACACTACGTGCGGGCTTCTGCAATGTCATGGAAACTCGTTCACATATTCATGAAGAATCATTTGAGATATCGCGTGAAGCGATGTTCGATCTGCTGATCACGCCTTCGGCGATCCGCGGATGGTGGGGAGCTTCGCGGGTCATGGTTTTGCCGAAGGAAGGTGGTTTTTGGTGTGCGGCGTGGGGTGAGAACGAGGATGACCCGGAGTATCTGAGCTTGTTCACAATAAGAGAATTCGAACCGCCGAGTCGAATGCTTTTAACGGACGGCAAGTATTTTGCAAAAGCGGGCCAACCGGGATTCGAATTGAATATGACCACGGAGTTCACGGTCGAACGCCGTATGACCGGCTGCCTGTTGCGTGTTGTGCAGCAAGGCTTCCCAGTACACGAGGTTGCGGACGAGTTTTACAACGCCTGTGAAGTTGGTTGGCAGAATACGTTCGCAGGCATTAGGAAATTTTTACAGAATGCAGAAGCCCGTACGAAGTAAGGGCTCCGCAACAACCCGAGCCCGCAATGTGAACGGGGCACCCTCCCTACCGGTCGTGTTTCCGCCTGTATGGACGACGGCCCGAAAGGTCTTTTATGGAATTAGCAGAATTACAGTCAAAACACGAAGCGATCAAAGAGAAGGTTTCCCAACTCGGGAGGTTTCTTTGACCGTCCTGCCAAAGAAAAAGAACTTGAAAAACTAGAATCGCAGATTTCGGCGCCCGGATTTTGGGACGATTCGGAAAAGGCCCAAAAGGTGATGGGCGTGCGCAGCCGCATCGAAAAAACCTTGCAGCAGCAAAAGGAATTCGAGACCGGAGTTTCCGACGCCGAGGTGCTTTTTGAGTTCGCGGCAGAGGATCCCGATTCGGCGAAAGAGCTCGAAACGCTAATAAGCAAGCTAGAAAAGGACGTGACCCTTGCGGAGGTCCAGTCTCTGCTCTCAGGCGAGACCGACGCAAATAACGCGATCTGCTCGCTGCAGGCCGGCGCCGGCGGAACCGACGCACAGGATTTCTGCCAGATGCTTTTGCGAATGTACCTGCGTTGGGCAGAGCGGAAAGGCTTCAAGGTCGAGATCCTCGATGAGCAATCGGGCAGCGAGGCTGGCCTAAAATCAGCAACTTTCCGCGTCGAGGGCGATTACGCTTATGGGCTGCTAGCGACCGAGGCCGGCGTGCACCGGCTTGTCCGCATTTCACCGTTCAATTCAGGCGGCAGCCGCGAGACAAGCTTTGCTTCGATGTTCGTAAGCCCTGAGATCGATGAAAATATTGAGGTCAATATCGAAGATAAGGACCTCCGAATCGATACCTACCGCTCCAGCGGGGCCGGCGGCCAGCACGTAAACGTGACCGATTCGGCAGTAAGAATTACGCACCTTCCGACCGGAATTGTTGTAACATGTCAGAATCAGCGCTCGCAGATCCAAAATCGCGCCGTCGCGATGCAGGTTCTGAGATCCAAACTCTACGAACTCGAATTAGAAAAACGCCGCTCGGAAACCGCCGACCTCGAAGCAAACAAGATGGATATCTCGTTCGGCTCGCAGATCAGGAATTACGTAATGCACCCGTATCGACTTGTGAAGGACACAAGGACAAAGTACGAGGTCACGGACGTCGACGCCGTGCTCGACGGTGAAATTGACGAATTTATCAAAGAATTTCTCCTCTTTAAGAAAAGCGGAAGCCCAACCGTTAGGGAGGGCTAATCAGGACGTTGATAGTTTAGCCCTCCCTAACGGTCAGGCTTCTGCTGTTGAATAATGAAAGTTTGCCCAACCTGTAAGAAAACCTACCCCGACGACGATCTGAATTTCTGTCTCGCGGACGGTGCGACGCTGCTGAAAAAACGCGGCGCGGCGGCGAAGCATTCTCGTGTGAACGAGGTCGTCGCGATCGCCGTGCTGGCGTTCGCCGTCCTCACGTTTCTGTGCCTGATCTCTTACGATCCGGGCGATCCGACGTTCAACTCCGCAACGTCGCAGAAAACGAAAAACTGGATCGGCATCGTCGGAGCAAATTTCGCGGAGCTTTTAGTTTCAGTTTCGGGAATTACGGCGTTTCTATTTCCTGCTCTGCTCGGGCTCGTCGCCTGGAACGTTTTCAAATCCGAAAGCTTGCGTCCGAGCATTTCGCGGATCGTCGGTTACCTGCTTTTCATTGTTTCGGCGTCGAGCCTGGCGGCGATGGTCGGCTGGCACGGCGGCATCACGGGCGCATTTTTCGCACGGACTGTTGTCTCGCTT
>JAICPV010000086.1 GCA_025929655.1 Pyrinomonadaceae bacterium | reverse complement strand
CTTCACCGATAGCGGCTCCGGGATGCCCCCGGAACAGGTCGAGCAATTGTTCGAGCCCTTTTCAAATTCGAAAACGGGCGGGACCGGACTCGGTCTTTCGATCGTTTATCAGATCGTTCGCGACCACCACGGATCGATCAATGTGCGAAGCGCTGAGGGCGAGGGTACAATGATCACTGTCGACCTTCCGGCATATTCAAAACGATCTGAGGTAACGGCCGATGGCGACATCCACGTTTCCGAAAATCCGAATTCGAAGATCGAAGGGTTCTTCAACGTGAACCGTACTTAATACAATTTACTATTGAACTGGCGACGCCAATTCTGCGAAAATCGAACTGCGGCTTGTTCTTCATCTCTTAGCCGCATTCCTGCAGCATCATTTCAAAATCGAAGATGTCCAACATACTGATCGTTGACGACGAGCAAAGCTACCGGCAGCTTTTAAGTCTTGTATTTGAAGGTGACGGGCACACGATTCGCACGGCGATGAACGGCCGCGAGGCGCTTGCCGCGCTCCAGGAGGAGCCCGCAGACGTCGTCATATCGGACGTCAAGATGCCGGATATGGACGGGATCCAAATGCTTGGGGCTGTCCGCGAAACACAGCCGGATCTCGGCGTCATTCTAATGACCGCGTTTGCGTCGGTCGAGACTGCACGTGAAGCGTTCAAGCTCGGCGCGGATGATTTTATACAGAAACCGTTCGACGTCGAAGAATTGAAACTTATCGTCAAAAAGACGCTCGAAAAGCAAGCGTTGATCGACGAGAACCGTGCATTTAAGCGCGCGCAGCGTGAACGCGGCAGCGTCAAGAACATTGTCGGCAATTCCGCTAAAATGCAGGCGATCTATCAGATGATCGAAACTGTCGCCGAAGTTCAATCTACCGTTTTGATAAACGGCGAAAGCGGCACAGGTAAAGAACTTGTCGCGCGAGCGATCCACGACCTGAGCCCGCGGGCGGAAAAGCCATTCATATCAATCAATTGCGGAGCTTTTACGGAAACGCTTCTGGAATCGGAACTTTTCGGATATGTAAAAGGTTCGTTCACCGGCGCAAACGCGAACCGAAAAGGGCTATTCGAAGCCTCCAACAAGGGCACGATCTTTCTCGATGAGATCGGGGAAATGTCTCCGGCGATGCAGGTGAAACTGCTTCGCGTCTTGCAGGAACGGCGCGTAAGGCCCGTCGGCGCACATGATGAGATTTCGGTCGACGCTCGCGTCATCGCCGCGACCAATCGCGACCTTAAACAAATGTCCCTCGACGGCTCGTTCCGAGAAGATCTCTTTTATCGGATCTCGGTCATCCCGATCGATTTGCCGTCCCTGCGCGAACGCCCTGAGGACATCTCCGACCTCGCCCACCATTTCACAAGAAAATTCTGCGAACAGAGCGGCCGTAATCTGACCATCGCCCCGAAGACGATGGAGCTTCTTGAAAACTATATGTGGGGCGGGAACGTTCGAGAACTCGAACATACCATCGAACGCGCCGTAGCCCTGGAACGCGGCGACGAGATCCAACCGGAACGTCTTCCCGATCACATTACGAATTACAACCCCGACCGGATCCACGCGGAATTCGATCTTCCCGAAGACGGACTGAACCTTACCGCTCACCTCGATAATCTCGAGCGTACATACGTGGTCGAGGCACTTCGCAAGACTTCCGGGAACCAAACAAAGGCCGCCGATCTACTGCAGATGCAGGTCCGCTCGCTCCGGCATCTGCTGGATAAGCACAGCATCCGTTCTCTTTCCGCGAAAATGCGGAATGGTGAGTAAGATCGCAAGTTCTTCTTAAAACATCTTGTCGGATGACGCTTCCGCTGCTTCGACGGTTGTTAGGATCGAGATCTACCTGATACGCTCCTCCCGAGCAGCCCAAACATCCACATCTCGTCCAAATTCTAATTTGCCGCGAATTCGGCGGACACCACCTCGCTTAACCACTGCTGTAAGTTTCGTTTGACGCCGTTTCGCTGGCCTTCGCCGCAAGACCGCCGCAGGTAATCGAGGTCCGCTGTAATCTTCCGCATGCCGAATCCAAGCTACCGAGGTCTTTGACACTTTTTGTCAGCGGTTTCTTACCAAATTCTGTTATTAACGGCACGCGACCCCGTTCGATATTTGAGGAAGTTATATGAAAAGGACGCATTTTCTGCAGCTAACCCCTTTATCGACTTAAATTACACCTTCTTGTTTTCCCCAGGAAGGCTGTGGCACGGGTCTTGTAAAGGATAGGGTGCCTGGGAAAGGTAGATTTCGTCTTTCACCAAAAACTTTAGGAGATTGTGAACTAGAATGAAAAATCAGAAAGGTTTCTCGCTTATCGAACTTCTGATCGTCGTGGTCATCATTGGTATCATCGCTGCGATCGCTATCCCGAACCTCCTGGCGGCACGCCGCTCGGCTAACGAAGGTTCCGCTATTTCTTCACTTCGCACACTTCATGGCGCGAACATGACATATGCAGCCACTTCCGGTAACGGACAGTTTGCCGGCGCAGTTGGCAACAACACCGCAGACTGGGGAACGGTTCTCTCGGGTGTTAACCTGGTTGACAGCGTCCTCGGTTCCGGACAAAAGAGCAACTACGACTTCGAGGGCGGCCGCACGGCAGCTACAGCTACCGAGCCTGCGACGTTCTACTTCTCGGCTCTTCCGACCTCGACGAGTGGCTTGACGATGACCGGTACACGCCGGTTCGGTATCGCGACCGCGGGCGTCATCATGGCTGATACGGTTTTGACCGCTCATTTTGCTGACGCTACAGCAGTTGGTAACGGTACGCCGTTGTCGAACTAATAACAGCAACTATTCTTTGGACTGGGCAGGGAATGAAAAGTTCCCTGCCCTTTTTCTTTTTAACTGGGTTACAATAGAAAAGCAGTTCGTTCCGAACGCGCACCCCGCTTCCGCGACTCCAACATATGCTTCCCCTGCTTCGCAAATGGGCTCCAGCCCTGCTTGGTATCATATTGATCAGCCCGCTCTTTAGCCTTCCCCGTCCGGCGAATATTTCTTCGATACCATGGCTTGTCGAGTTGCTGTTTTCCGCGTTCCTGATCGTATTTGTTCTCACCGCCTTTGGATCACAGTCCTTTCGTGCGGTCCTGTCGAATGCATTCGCAGATCGGAACGTCCGGATCATCGCCGTCCTCGTGGTAGGATTCTGCGCGTGGAGTGCAGCCTCGGCCGCGTGGTCTGAATCTCCGACTGCGGCAGCACACCACACGCTTCTTTGGGCGAACTACACGATCGTTTTCCTATTCGCATTCGTTATTGCGTCGATTCGCAATGGCACATCCTCGCTACTTTTAGCACTCGGGACGTCGGCCATCCTGATCGGAACATTGGCTGCCTTCGATTTTCTAACGATCCAGGATTTCAGCTCGCAGGAAGGGACGCTTCGAATTCGCTACGCGAAATTCGCGGAGATGCTTGCGGTCATCGCGCCGGTACTGTTTTCGGCCGCCATCGTTATGCGGAGCCGGCAGAAATTTGCGGCAGCTCTCATGATAGGTTCGGTGGCCTGGGCGGGTGTGATGTTGTCCTTGTCGAAGGGCGCGTTTCTGGCAGGCGTTGCAGGATTTCTTTTGCTTTTCGTTTTTCTTGTTTTATTCAAACGCGATCAATTTCGAAAGGTACTGATCGCAGCGTCCGTTTGGACGCTCGTAACCGTCGTATTCCAGTTCGGAATCTCAAACCTGACCACCGTCCCCTCCACCGTCAACTACATTTCCGGGAGCGCGGACGCCACGCGTTCCACCTCTAGTATGCGCAAATTTACGTGGCGCGTCGCGGGTGAAATGATCGTATTTAATCCGATCTCCGGCGTGGGGGCGGACAACTTCGGTTTGGAATTCAATTCGTCGCGTTCATCCCTCGCCGAAACCAACCAAGAGGACGCCGATGCTTCCATTGGTGAATACTATGTCTTCGAGCGTGCTCACAACGAGCCGCTGCAGATATTTGCGGAGCTTGGCCTGGTTGGAATAACCATCTTCGGGGCATTCGTCTTCGCGACTGTGTTTTTCTTAGGTACTGCGGTCTATCGCAGGTGCGGCGGTTTGTCCCCGATGTTTTTTGGCGGGGTCGCTGGAATCGCCGCGTTTGCCATCAGTTCTCTGGTATCCTCATTTTCGTTCCGGGCGTATCAGAACGGCATAGTGTTCTTTATCATCCTTGGGTTAACGCTTGCGTTGGCCCAAAGGAAACGCCGGCGAATGGAGATCGGCAATTCTCATAACCGTAACCTGATCAAGCAGCTTTCTCTCGGCGTCGCGGCTTTGCTGCTGATATTTTCCACCCTCAAAGCCGGGAGCAGGTACATCCATTTTTATGGAGAGAGATCGACAGATCTGGCGACCGCGACAAAATACTTCGAGATGGCGTCATCGCTCGATCCCGATAATCCCGGAGCGGAACTTGCGGCCGCCGATGCGTTCGCCCACGAAAAACTTTGGGCCGATGCGGTTCCCCATTACCGGCGTGCGATCGGACGTGGATTTGGTGTTTCGGTCGTTTTTTCCTATCTCGCCAATGCACAGGAAATGTCGGGTGATCTTGGGGCGGCGGAAACGACCCTTAAGGAAGCTGTCTCGATCTTTCCCCGTTCGTCCTTTCTCCGGGCGCGACTCGCGGTCGTGCAGGAAAAGCTCGGGAAACAGGAGGAAGCAGGCAAGCAAATAAAGTTGGCGAGATACTACGACGAGCGACAGACGAACGGCTGGTATGCCGTGATCAAGGACGGCATCCTGAATGCTCACTTAAAGGCGACCGCGGATCCGACGCATTTTGCCGCGCCGCCCGAGCTTCTGCCCGAGAACGCGATCCACGCCTATAACACCGAAAAAGTGCGGGTGGAATGAGCCCACCTGGAACTAGATTTCTGTTTTCGCCGCGTTTTCGTCGTGATAAAATATTAAGCGGCATTTCTGCCGTCCCAAATTCACACTAGATCAAAGGAAAAATGTCCGGACAGCTTTCCACAGGAAATCCGTTCAGCCGCATACTCGCTATCGCGGGGAATACGTTTCGCGAGGCGATCCGCGACCGCGTGTTGTACAACCTTGTCGTTTTCGTTCTTCTCATTACAGCGTGCGCCATCCTTTTAGGCGAGCTCACCGCAGGGCAAGAGGCGCGCACGATCGTCAACATCGGGCTCAACGCGATGCTGATCTTCGGCACGTTCATCGCGATCTTCGTCGGCGTCGGCTTGGTCTCTAAAGAGATCGAGAAACGTACCGTTTTTAATATCTTTTCGAAGCCGGTAAACCGGACCGAGTTCATTATCGGCAAGTTTTTCGGGCTTTGCCTGACGCTTTTGATAAACGTCGCGGTAATGGGCATCGGGGTTTCCCTGGCGCTTCTTTACGTGGGCGATCGTTCGCTCGCGGGAACCATTTGGCCTGCGATCGCCCTGATCTTCGTTGAACTGACGATCACCACCGCGGTCGCCACAATGTTTTCGTCATTTTCGACGCCCGCTCTTTCGGCTCTGTTGACCTTTTTCGTTTTCATCATCGGTCACATGAGCGCGTCGCTTCGCGAGCTGGCTGCCGGGATGAATTCACGTTCAGCCGCATTCGTTTTCGAAGCGATATATTACGTCCTGCCGAATCTGGCTCTTTTCAGTTTCCGTACCGAAGCCGCGAATTCGCTCGTTCCCAACGCTTCGATGATCGCATATGGACTGGTCTATGCGGTCATGTACAGTATCATCCTTCTCGCACTAACTTCCATGATCTTCTCTCGCCGAAATTTCAAATGATCTCGTTCCTTCGCGCGTCATGGCTCCCTTTGGCTGCGGTCGCGGTCCTCTTACCGCTGATCGGGCTTTTGAGTGATGCGGCGAACGCGAACCGCGTAGCGCTTTCCGAAAGCTACGAAGATTCCGATCTTGAATTTCAGGGACGCCGGTTAAAAGGATTTGCTCTCGGCGCCGAAGGGCTGCTCGCCGATTGGTATTGGATCCGCTCGCTGCAATACATCGGCGGAAAGATCGTCAGAACCGAGTCTGAGCAGCTCAACATCGACGACCTGCGCTCGTTGAATCCGCGGCTGCTTTATCCCTTGCTCGACAACGCCACCGATCTGGACCCGAGCTACATGGCCGCCTATTCGTATGGAGCGGTGATGCTGCCGGCGATCGACACCGAGCTTGCTATCAGATTGACCGAGAAAGGCATCCGAGATAATCCAAAGGCCTGGCGCCTGCATCAATACCTCGGTTACATCTACTGGCACTCGAAGAATTTCGAGAAAGCAGCTGAAACTTATGACGCGGGATCGAGAATTGAAGGTGCTCCGCCCTTCCTCAGGCAAATGGCCGCCGCCATGCGTGCCCAAGGCGGCAGCCGCGACACCGCCCGGCTGATTTATTCGCAGATGCTTGCCGAAGCGGAAGATCGACAAAGCCGTGAGAGCGCCGAGCTTCGGCTAATGCAGCTCGATTCATTGGACCAGCTCGATGCGATCAATTCTATCCTGAAGCAGCAGCCGGCCTGTCCGTCTTCACTTACTTCGATATTGCCTCGCCTCCGAAACGTGAACCTTCCAAACGGGAACGATTTCAAACTGAATGATCGCGGTCAGCTCGTCGATCCGAGCGGTGTCCCGTACGTATTGCATCGCGAGTCATGCATCGCTGCCGTAGATGATAAAAATTCGGTGATCCCGCAGTTCTAGCGACTAATGTTACCGGCCCGCGACAAAGTAATTCGCTTTTTCCTAATAGTGGCATTCGCTGCGGCTGCCGTTGCGCCGATGCTCGCTTTTGGGGTGCCCGGAGGAAACGATGCTGTCCAGCACTACGAATTCGCCCAACAGGTTGTTGATACGATCCGGGAAGGCGGGCTCTTTCCCTCCTTCGCATCGAATTCGAATCACGGCTTAGGCGATGTGGGGCTAAGGGTTTATCCGCCTGCGGCATATTATCTGCTCGCTTTCGCATATTTTGTTTTCGGCAGTTGGTACAGCGCGAGCTTCATCGTTTTCTTTTTGATCTTTCTCACGGGTGCGATCGGCGTGTACCTGTGGGTGAGCGAGTCCTTTTCGCCAAAAACGGCGACTATTGCAGCGGCCTTATTCACGCTAATGCCGTTTCATCTGAACGAGATCTACAACAATTTTTTATTCGCGCAATTTACCGCAAGTGCCGTTTTGCCGTTTTGCTTTCTATTTACAAACCGCGTGATAAAACGCGGCCGGCTTATCGATTCGGTCGGGCTCGCAGTATCAATTACATTCCTGATCGTTACCCACCTGCCGTTGACGATCATCGGCTCCATGGCACTGGCCGTCTACGCCGTTACGATGCTCGACCGGCACAGCGGCCGGCCGATCGCGAAACTCGCGGTATCGGTGATCGCCGGGATTGGGATGAGTTCGTTTTATTGGGTCCGCATGTTGGCGGAGATGAGCTGGGTAAAACACTCCGCCCCGCAATACTTCGCAAAAACCTGGTCCTACTCGGAAAACTACCTATTCTCGATTCGAACATTCACTGAGTTTCTTGATGACGAACTCGCGCTGTGGTTCGGCGACATTGTTCTCGCCGTCACGCTGCTGATCTGCACGCCGGCCCTGGTGTATTTCTTTCGCCGGCTCGACCTCAGGCCGGCACTCCTTCCAGTCTTGATAGTTTTTGGCCTCGCGATCGCGATGACAACGCCGTTGTCCGCGGTGATCTGGGATAATTTCCCGCTTCTGCAGAAAGTGCAGTTTCCGTGGCGATGGCTGGGCGTAGTTTCCCTGACGGCGTCGGTCCTGGCCGCGGTCGGTCTGGTGAGCGCTGCT
>JAICPV010000374.1 GCA_025929655.1 Pyrinomonadaceae bacterium | reverse complement strand
TTTCGCGGTTAGGACGTCGACCGCATTCGCCATTATTACTTTCTAGCACCTGATCGACGCGAGCTTATAGTTGTAGGTAAGAATAATTCATGCCAGATCGCGGCGAGCGTATTGTTATAGAAAACGACATGTGGTTCGATGCTGCTGCTTTACTTCGGTCTCTTCCCGGCGGAGTCACGCGAATTCTTTTTCGCCGGCGCCGGTGCCAATCATCTGTTCTCTTATCTGGGCGTCACCGTACTCGCGTGCATCGGTTATGGCGCGGTCTTTTTGATCTTGGGGCTGTTTTTTAAGAATCCGATCATTCCCGGACTGCTGTTATACGGTTGGGAATGGATCAATTTTTTGCTGCCGCCTGGATTGAAAAAAGTGAGCGTGATCCATTACCTGACGTCGCTCGTGCCGGTGCCTATGTCCGAGGGGCCGTTCGCCGTACTCGCGGAACCTACACCCGTGTGGATCGCCGTGCCCAGCTTATTTCTATTTACCGGCGTAATTCTCTTTCTTTCCGGTCTGTACATCCGCCGGATGGAGATCAGTTATGCGGCGGAATAAGATCAGAGTTATATGCGTTCGCTGATTGCCTTTCTATTATTGATACCTTTTTTGCTGACCGCTTGCGGTGGCCCGCCGGCCTCAACTGACGGTTCGCCTTCTTCGTTGGGGGAAATACCCGAGATCACCGACGAGTTGATATACGATCGGATCAACGACACCTGGGTCAGGGACGTGATGCCCGAAGAGGCGACGAACAAGGAACCTATTTTCTGGAATTTCGACCACGACGAGCCGAAGGAAATAACCGTCGTTGATAAACAGCAAAATGGCACGCGGGCGACCATCGTTTTGGACATTAAAACTGGTTCAGCTCCGCGAGCCCGTGTTCACCGGCAGCTTTCCGGACAAGTTCGAACAGAGTGGGAACTTAGGACGGGCTGGGCTCTGCGAAGATGGGAGATCGTCGATACTGAAAATATCTCAATGAAGTACAAAGATATTCCGAAACAGCTGCCCGATAATTCTAATGTCGGTCCCCCGCCGGTCCCATGAATTCCATTGCTTCCACGTTCATCGCAACGACATCATCTTTTCGACGTATTTCGCGATCACATCAGCTTCCAGATTCACCGGATCACCGGGCCCAAGAGTTGAAAAGTTTGTAAACTGCCAGGTTTTTGGGATCACAGCGATGTCGAAGTGATCTTCGCTCAATGCGGCGATGGTTAGAGAGATTCCCTCGACCGCGACGGAGCCTTTATAAACGAAATAGCGCGCGAGTTCCGATGGGAATCCGATCCTCACCGTGTAAAAACCGCCATTCTGCTCGGCGGAAATGAACGTCCCGCGGCCGTCTACGTGCCCTTGAACAATATGGCCGCCGAGACGCGTCGACGGAGTGACCGCGCGTTCGAGGTTCACCCGCGTGCCGTTACCTAACCGCCCAAGCGTCGAACGTTCAAGCGTTTCCCGTGAAAGATCAGCCGAAAACTCGTCTGGTGAAACATTCAATGCAGTGACACAAACGCCATTCACAGCGATCGAATCGCCGTCTTTCGTGTCGCTTGTAATGAGCGTCGCAGCAATTCGAATGCGAGCGCCGTCGCTCCGCATTTCGATCGATGCGACAGTGCCTAGTTCTTCAATTATGCCAGTGAACATAAGTACGACAGGCTCTCGGCCTGTCGTTCGGAGGTTATGGATCTAGATCAACGGTCTACCCGCCCGCTCTATATTTTAGAACCAGGGTTTCTTATTCAGCACGTAAGTCTGAACGAATTCTTCGTCCGATTTTGTCAGGTAGATGATCCCTTCGATTATCCCGATCACTGTAGTGACCAAAACGAGCGGTGTTCCTATCCCGCACGTTACCATCGCGATCACGATCGAAACCAGATAAACGGAAAGCATGATGATGCCTTCCTGCTGGTATCCGAGGACAAACTTATGTATACCAAGGCCGCCAAGCACGATCCCGCAGATCCCCGCAGCGATCTTTTTATCTGCTCCAGGCAGTTTTTGTGCACCGTACTGCGGCATCGGTTGCATCGGCATAGGGCTGATCGGCAGCATCGTTCCGCAGTTCGTGCAGGTTTGAAAATTCGCGGGATTCTGCGAATGGCAATTCGGGCAAGAAACGTAATTTGTGGCCATATTTTTTCGGTTCGTCTCCGTCGGAGTCGGAAGGTAATTAAGTATCTTTCACGCGTGTGGGAATTGTCAAAGAAAAGTCATTCTTTACGATTCAAAGAGGCCGAGCCGGGAAAGTTCGCCGATACTGGCATCGACCCAGCCGGGCATATCGCGAATGAGATCTTCTTGGTCTTGTATATCGCGGGCCGCGCGAACGAACGATCTCATCTCTCGAACGAACTCATCGCGATTTCGCGTTCCGTCCATGATCTCTAAAAGATGATGTGCCGTTTCGTCTTCGAGCTTTAGGTCTTTGTTCAAGAGTGTGAGGACGTTGTTCGCATCACGGAGCTGCCAGCGTGACAACCGGTTAACCTTCGGTTTATTACCCGCATCTTGCCGAGCGTTCGGGGCATATGCGTGCAGCTCGATCAGGTCGCTGGCATGCGCGATCTGCAGAAGTATAATTCGGGCAGTTTCGAATTCTCTATTCCAATCCTCCGATCCGCCGCCGGCATTCTCGACGATCTTTCTGGCAGCGTCCAAAAGCTCGCCTGTTTTGATCGAGCGCCCCCATATTTCTCCGAGATACGCCAACGCCGCCTTTGTCAGCGGATGGTCGATCTGCATCGAATGCCCTTTGGCGTTCGCAAATTTTTGCGCTTGCGGCTCACCGATGTCCTGAAGCGGTTCGATCGGTCGAAGAGACGAGGAAAGGAAGATTTTTTCCATCACGGCGGCCTGTGGTTCACGATCAAGTTCGATATCCGACCTGCAAAAAAATGTCTGCCGAAAAACGCGGCCTCGAAGTAGATCGAGATATTGCTCACGCTCTATCGGATCATTCAGCGAATCGAGAAGCTCACTATATTCAGCGGCCACACCCTGCCGAGATGAGGCGTGCAGCTCGGCTTCCGATAGAAACTGCAATCCGTTTTTGGCGAGCATCGACGCAAATTCGTGAAAGTAAAACGGCCCGTAAAAATCGCCGAGGTCATCGTGAAATATATCTGCCGTATCGTGCTGCTGGTGGCGTCGAAATTCGAATTGGAGAATCCGCTGGTAAACCTCCGGCTCGGTTGCATTCTTCGCAAGCGTGCCGAGAAGCGAGACCGCCCTATCGACTTTTTC
>JAICPV010000530.1 GCA_025929655.1 Pyrinomonadaceae bacterium | reverse complement strand
TTAAGAACACGACCGACAAGATGTTCCTGACCGATATCGTCGACCACCTGCCGGCGTCATCGAAGGTGCCCTCGCCGGAGAAGATACTCGGGTATCCGATCGGGACGCCCAACAAGCTGACCTACACGAAGGACCAATACCGTTATTATCGCGAGCTTGCCAAAGCGACGCCGCGGGTGAAAACCTTCACGGCACCGGAGAAAAGCGAGCAGGGACGCGAGCAGCTTCTGGTCGTAGTTTCGGATGAAGCGAATATCGCCAGGCTCGATCGATATAAAGAGATAACCGCGAAGCTGGGAGATCCAAGGACGATCAACGACGAAGTCGCAAAACAGCTCACCGCCGAGGGCAAAGCGATCTATTGGGCAAGCGGCTCCATACATTCGCCGGAAACCGGAAGCCCTGAAATGCTGATGGAGATGGCGTACCGCCTGGCGGTCGAGGATTCGCCAATGATCGAAGCGATCCGCAAGAACGTGATCGTGATGATCACGCCGACGCTCGAGGTCGACGGACGGGACACGATGGTCGATCTTTACAACTACCGCAAAGCGAATGAAGGCAAGCGGTCGCCCGGCCTGATCTATTGGGGAAAGTACGTCGCTCACGACAACAACCGCGATTCGATGGGAATGGCCCTGGCGTTGACGCGAAACCAGATGGCCCAGTTTCTCGATTATCATCCGACCGTGCTGCACGACCTGCACGAATCGGTTCCTTTTCTATATGTTTCCACCGGCACGGGGCCATACAACGCGTGGCTCGATCCGATCGTCGTGAACGAATGGCAGGAACTCGCCTACCAGGAAGTTCAGCAGATGACGCAGCGAGGCGTGCCCGGCGTTTGGACGCATGGTTTTTATGACGGCTGGGCCCCGAACTATATGTTTTACGTCGCGAACGGGCACAACTCGATCGGGCGATTCTACGAGACGTTCGGCAATGGCGGTGCGGACACCGTGGTCAGGACGGTGGCGAACAATTCGACGAGCCGCGAATGGTTCCGCCCGAACCCGCCGCTGTCCAGAGTGAAATGGTCCATTCGGAACAACATTAACCTGCAGCAGAGTGCGATCCTGATCGCGATGAAACACGTCGCGGACAACAAGGAACGTTTCCTTAATAATTTCTATTTGAAGAGCAAACGGTCGGTGGCTAAAGCGAAAACCGAAGGGCCTGCTGCGTACGTTCTTCCCGCGAGCGAAACCCGCCCCACAGAGGCTGCCGACCTTGTTAATTTGCTAAAAATGCAGGGCGTAGAGGTGCATAAACTTTCCAGGGATGCGGAAGTCAAAGAAGGAAAATTCGGCGTCGGGAGCTATATCGTCCGAATGGACCAGCCGTACTCACGTATGGCGGATATGCTGCTCGACACCCAGTATTACAACGTCAGCGACCCGCGTCCATACGACGACACCGGCTGGACGCTCGGCCCGCTGCGAAATGTGAAAACGGTCCGGGTTAAGGACGAAAAGATCCTCAATGCTTCGATGTCGATCACCAACGGGCCGGCGAAAGTGATGGGCAGCGTGGAAGGCACGGGTAAAGCGGGCTTCGTCGTTAATCACACCGGCGAAAGTGCGATCGCACAGCTTCGCTATCGTTTGAAGGATGTGAAATTTTCGGCCGCCGAAACCGAATTCAAGATCGGTGACAAAAATTTCAACGCAGGATCGTACATTATTAAGTCCGACGGTAATCCGTCGAATCTCTCGTCCCGGGTGACGGAAGCAGTAACTTCGCTCGGCTTGAGAGCAGTCGCCGTGGACAGATTGCCGGAGGTCGTTCAGCACGCGGTCGGCGTGCCGCGCGTCGCACTTGTTCACACGTGGCTGAACACTCAGGATGAAGGCTGGTACCGCGTCGAGCTGGAACGGCTGGGCATTCCGTACGATTACATTTCCGACCAGGACGTTAGCCGGATGCCGAATTTACGCGAGAAGTACGACGTGATCATCTTCGGGCCGATCCGGACGAGCGCGCAGAATATTGTTCGCGGCGTTCCGAAATTCAGTGACTCTGAAGCT
>JAICPV010000302.1 GCA_025929655.1 Pyrinomonadaceae bacterium | reverse complement strand
CAGGTACTCCGATGGCGAGTGATTTGTTAATTCGCCGTTTTGATAGAGGTAATAAACACCATCCTTCAAAGCGAGGCCGAACCTGTATCCCGCGAATGACGACTGATTTTCAATGAGCGAAATCCTTCCTACCAACGCCTCTCTGGCGATATCGGCCGCTTTTGTTAAAAGAGCACCATTATCGCTTTCCAGAGAAACACGGAATCCATAGGATTCAAACGTAAATCTGCCATTCTGACTTAGGCTTGTAACCAAAATGTCCCTAACTAATAGGGGCTGAACACCCGAATAAAATGAACCCTATGACTTGCAAAGCTAACATTTTTCTATAGTTAGGTCAATCCTTTTTTTTAAGAAATGTAAACTGCCGACGAGTCCGCGAAACGAAACAGGCGAACGATCTTTAGAACAGCCAAAAAACGTTAGCGGGCTGCAATTTCTCAAACCGGGTCAAACTCCTGCGAATAGCGGGCGATCGCAGAATCCCGGGAATACTTATTAAGAGCAGCAATGCGGGCCCTTTCACCCATCGCACTTAAGTGATCGCGATTCCTGTAAATCTCCATCACCATTGCCTGCAATTCGTCGACATCGCCAGGTTGCGTGTACCAGCCGACACCTTCTTCCTCGATCACGCGTGCCAGTTCCGATCCGTTATCGGTCAATGCCAGAATTGGCTTCCCTGCCGCGAGTATGTTGTACGTTCGGCTCGGCATCGCAGTACCCCACATATTCTTGACCAGGGAAACCAGGCCTACGTCACAAGCGTTCAAAAAAACGTTCTGTTCCTTGCGCGGCCGCTGTCCCAAAACACTCACGTTCGAAAGGGAGCGATCTTCTACCTGGGCCTTCAGCCATCTTGATTTAGCGCCCGAACCGACAAATACGAAATGGAAGTCTTTTTCGGCTTTCAACCTGTCCGCACATTCGATAATACTTTCGATGTCCGTCGGATGCCCGATATTCCCGGCGTACATGAATACAAATTTATCCTTGATTCCAAGATCGCTTAAAAGCGAGTTCTCATTTCGCGGTGTAGGATAAACTGATTCCAGATCGGCCCAGTTAGGGATAAAAACGATCGGTATTTTCATACCATTGGTTTTTTCCGAAAGCAGCTCATTCATATCTCGGCCGACAACGATGATCTTTACGGCGTGCTTGTACAGCCAGCTGTTCAGAAGATCTACAAGTCTGGATATCATTGAGTCGGGACCGATCTTTCCAACTGCTATAAGCACTTCGGGATAACAATCGTGAAGCAGCAATGTATAGTTTGCGCGCTTGAACAATGAGGCAAACGCAGTGATGAACGGCAAACTTGGAGGTGCCGTTACTACCAAAACGCGATCGTTCTTACGGAAATGTCGAAGCGAGAATATGAGCATCGACAAACTTAACGTAAACATGTTCAGCAGCCGCAAAGGGATCACGTTTTTGTCGAAGGTCGTGCTTCTTACGCGAAATATCTCAACGTTGTTTCTAAGTTCGCGATTTGGCGCTCGTATCCCTCTAGACGCGTAATTGGGCTGGCCGCAAAGTACTCTCACGTCGTAGTTCCGTGCAAGCCCTTCAGCAATGGATGTCAGATAATATCCGGTCGAGATCTCTTCCGGATAATATATCTCCGAAACGACCCAAAGCCGTGGCCTCGAGGCCGGAGACTTTGAATGCCAGCCGTTCGAGCTGTGCGCTTCACCTTTCATCCGTTCGCCTATCGTGCGGTGAGAACTGAATCGAACATCAGTTGATTTACAGTTGTTGGCTCTTCTGCTATCAGGTATTTTACAGCAAATTCCCTTGCGCAAAAAGACATTCGCCGAAATTCCTTATCATCCATCCAAAGGCACCTGTTGAGCAATTCCTTCCAACCCGATTCCGATAAAGGTTTGAGCCAACCAGCGCCATTCTCTTCCACAGCATCCCATGAAACCTGATCGCTCAAAAGTACGGGACAGCCGGCCGCAAGGGATTCAATGACGACATACCCGTAGTTCTCATTTTGGGTCGGCAATGCCATAAAATGGGCGGTCTTGATCACCTCTAGCGCCGCGCTGCGGCCAAGCCCACCCAGAAATCTCACCTCGATGTTCCCGGGAAGCGACATCGCAATTCTTTTGCACCGACCGAGGTAATCCGCGTCGTCCGTCGGCCCGATAACGTCCAAGTGGATCGAGCCAGTACGAAATTCACTCAGGATGTCCAGCAAGAATCCAAGATTCTTCTTTGGCGTAACCCGAGAAAAATAGACAATTCTCATTTCGCCCGAACGCTTAACAGGCTTTTCCGAGAGGGAGAAATCCGGAAGTATGTCCTTTGGTGAAAGTTCGGGCGCAACCTTTACAGTTACATTCGGAAACAGTAATTGGATTTCGCGGCGCTCCGCATCGCTCGCAGCTTTCCAGATCGCACCGCGAAACAGCCCCAGGATTTTCGCGGCACGTAGAAAACACCGTTTCTTTAAAGCTCCCAGCCGCAAGGCAGCGCGAGAAAACTCTCCGCAAGGTGCGATCACCAATGGTATTCCTCGCTTGAGATAGAATCGGTATGCCAACAAAAAAGTCACGCACGGCCGGCTCATGACGCTGTTTAGATATATCGCATCAGGCTTTATCTCCTCGACCAACTCTGCAAACCTTTTCGGTATAAGGTCCGATGGCGACGCGTAATAAACCTCGGCTTCCTCACGTAGGGTCCATTTGTTTCGAGGTATTTTTACGTATGGTGTGTTATCTATTCGTCCGTCGCAGTCACGTGTGACGATAAAAAAATCATAACGGTTGGAAAAATGCGATGCCAGGTTGTAGACAGCCCACATCCCCCCGCCGCCCAATTCCCCGGGAAAGTATGCGTCGCAAACAATCATCAGCCTCTGCTTCATAATTCCCAGCTTTAGCTGAAATGACTCCGGACGCTTGTGAAGCCCAGGACGATCGACCGCACCGTTTCTGATACATTCGAGCGCTGATACTCTTGCGGCGGCTCCCATGTTCCTTTCCGGTCAGCGGCGACGCGCGAAGCGGCGACAATGGTTTCCCTGCGTGTGCCCGCCAGAATGTTACTTCCGCATTCGATCGTTTCCGGTCGCTCGGTCACGTTTCGTAGAGTAATATTCGGGATGCGGAATATCGAACATTCCTCTTGAACGGTGCCGCTGTCCGTAAGAACCATAAACGCATTCTTTTCAAGCTTTACAAACTCGAAAAAGGGCAGAGGGTCCAGCAAGCGCACGTCAGAAGACTTTACGTCAACGCCGAAAACGGAAAGTTTTGCGGCAGTTCGTGGATGAACGCTTACGAGCAACGGTTTCTTAAATTCTTCCGCAACGAGTGCCAGCGCGTCAAAGATCGACCGAAGAGTTGCTTCATCGTCGACGTTTTCCGCTCTATGGACGGTTGCCAGAAAATACCTGCCGGGCAAAACATTATTTTTTTCAAGAGCGTCGGTCGCGTCGATCCGGTCTGAGTAGTGCTCGAGGATCTCGAAGATAGGATTCCCCGTCACAAAAATACGGTCGCGCTCGATTCCTTCCCGGACGAGATTATCCTTACTCCTGGAAGTATACGGCAATAGAATCGTGCTTGAATGGTCGATCAGCCGCCTGTTGACCTCTTCCGGCACACG
This sequence comes from Pyrinomonadaceae bacterium, assembly GCA_025929655.1. GTDB lineage: Bacteria > Acidobacteriota > Blastocatellia > Pyrinomonadales > Pyrinomonadaceae > OLB17. The sequence goes on along the minus strand of JAICPV010000302.1, from coordinate 371 downwards.
GTCGTCAAAGCAGCGGTTCCCCGCCTCCATATGAAAAACGGGAATGCGGCGTCTGGCGGCGATAACGGACACTAACGCACTGTTTGTATCGCCCAGGATAAGCAAGCGATCCGGACGGACTTCATCGAACACGCTTTCGGACCGTTCGAACAGGCCGGCGACCTGTTCACCGAATGTATTCCCGCGAATTTCGAGGCTGTGATCCGGAAGGCGTATGCCGAGGTCCGCAAAAAATATGTCGCTAAGATTTCGGTCGTAATTTTGTCCGGTATGGACCGTTATATGTTCACAGGAACGATCGAGCAGTTTCGAAATCAAACTCAACCGAATGATCTCGGGCCGGGTCCCAAAAACGGTCAACACTTTCATAT
>JAICPV010000091.1 GCA_025929655.1 Pyrinomonadaceae bacterium | reverse complement strand
TGAGCAAAATCCGCTCTCGATTGGGCGTGATTCGCCTCGACAATGTTTGCCCCAATTGATGTTCCAGAACGCAAAACTTGTTTCGAAAGTACGTATTCTTTGAGTTCTGAGTTCAAGTGCCTGTATAGCTTGATTATCCTCAAAGAGAAGTCGAATGATTTTGATTTCAAGACATTTTCTCTATTTTCCATTTTCAATTTTGCGTTTTGAATTATTCAACATTTTGTACCTGTTCGCGGATCTTTTCAATCTCGCTTTTCACCTGCAAAGCGTTCTCTTTCACGACCATATTGTTCGTTTTTGAGGTGATCGTGTTCGCTTCGCGATTGAGTTCCTGGGTCAGAAAATCGAGACGCTTTCCGACCTCTTTCTCTTCGTCCATTATCGAACGGAAATGTTCGATGTGCGTTCGGAGTCGTGCGATCTCTTCGGAGATGTCGGCACGATCGGCGAGGTAAGCGACCTCTTGTGCAAGGCGGCCCTGGTCAAGCTCTATCTGCGACTCGGTCTTAGCAAGAAGTTCGGTAATTCTTTTCGTTAATCGCTGCCGGTACTCTTCGGCGATCTTTTCGCTTTCCTTTTCGATCTCGTTGGTGCTGCTTTCGATATTCGAGAGCCGCTCGGACAATTCGGTCCGCAGCATCGCACCTTCGCTCGATCGCATCGTTTCCAGATCGTCAAGGGCCGCGATCACCGCAATTTCGACCGCCTCCATAAATTCACCGCCGGCTTCTTCCTTTTTGATATTGAAAATATTCGGCAACCGGGCGATCACGTTGATGTCCGGGTCGCCGGTGATCTCAAACTCCGACTTCAGTTCATTCAAAGCGTTCAGATATCCCGAAATAACCGGCCGGTTGAGTTCGTACGTGATCTCCTGCGAACGGTCGTACTGGATATTGACGTCGACACGTCCGCGGGAGAGCCGGCTGCTCACGATCTTTTTCAGCGAAGATTCGAGTGTTTGCAGCTCGCCCCCGAGTTTAAGCACGACGTCCAGAAAACGGTTGTTCACGGTCTTCATCTCCACCGAAACTTCGAAGCCGTCACCGCTGGCCGAACCGCGTCCGAAACCTGTCATTGAGTTCATTCAGTTAACCTCGTAAAAGGCGTATTATGCACGACATGCGCGGGCGAATACAGCGAACATTTTTCTTTACACGTCTTGTTTCCGCCTGCTATCATTCAGCGGGCCCGACCGAGGCTTCATTCCTAACCCAAACGGAGAACAATCAGATATGTCAGTTGACGCGAAGGCTGAGATAGTCATCGAGAGGCCGCGTTCCGACGTGGCGAAGATCATGTTCGACCCGAAATGCGACGTCCTTTGGATCGGAGGACTGAAAAATGTTTTTCCGCTGACGCCGGGAACGCTCAAGAAGGACTCACTCGTGAACCGCGTCGGCAATTTCCTCGGCCGGGATTATTCGGCGAAGCTTTTGGTCGTGCGTGACGAGCCCGACAAGATGCTGGAGCTGGCTTCGGACGAGCCGTTCGAGATGAAGATCAAATACGATCTCAAAGATGCGGAAGGCGGAACACAGGTCAGTGTGCGTATCCAGGGGATCGTCGATCATCAGTACCAGGTGCCGCCGGCCGTTTTTGGGAAGATGGTCACCGAGGCGATCGCGACCGACCTGAAGAAACTAAAACGCCACGCAGAGATGCAGTGATCTCATGCCGTCGCGGCTTCTTCGTCTTCGAATTGAAGTTCGTAGAGTTTTTTGTACGTTCCGTCGAGCGCCATTAGCTCAAGATGCGTCCCCGTTTCGACGATCTTTCCTTTTTCCATCAGGACGATCTTGTCCGCCTTTCTAATGGTCGAAAGCCGATGAGCTATCACGATCGACGTTTTGCCCTGCATCAAGTTTGCAAGTGCTCTTTGAACAAGCGACTCGGATTCGGTGTCCAAAGCCGAGGTCGCTTCATCGAGGATCAGGACCGGGGAGCCTTTCAGCACCGCACGAGCGATCGCGATACGCTGACGCTGGCCGCCGGATAGAAAGACGCCGCGTTCGCCTACGATGGTGTCGTAACCTTTGGGTAATTCCGAAATGAAATCGTCTGCGAACGCGGTCTTTGCTGCTGCGGCGATCTGGCTGTCCGAGGCGTACGGGTTTCCGTAACTGATGTTGTAGCGGATCGTATCGTTGAAGAGGATCGTTTCCTGGGAAACTACAGCGATCTGCCGGCGGAGGCTGGCGATATTCGCATCGCGCAGATCGATTTCGTCCCACGTGACGGATCCTGTTAATGGATCGTACAGGCGCTGGACCAATTTTATAAGGCTGGATTTGCCGCCGCCGCTTTCGCCGACAAGGGCTACCGTCGAGCCGACAGGGACGACAAGATCGATTGAACGAAGGATCTTTTTATCGTTGCTCCCATAGCGGAACGAAACGTCGCGAAGCTCGATCCTTTCGCGCAATGGACCGATCTCGACCGCGCCGGTCTTTTCCGGCAGCACATCGTTTTCGTCGAGAACGTCCCACACGTCGCGTGCGGCGGCGAGCGCTTTTGATAGCTCGTTATGCTGACGCGACAGTTTTCTTATGGGGTCGTAACTGCGAAACAACAGAAAAATGAACGTGAAAAATTCCGAAGCGACCATCCGGCCGGCATTTATTTCGCGAAGTCCGAAAAAGAAAAGCACGACGATAGCGACGTAGCCGATGAATTCCAGCGTTGGCGGAGAAAGTGAAGCGATCCTTCCGGTCCGCATGTTCGCTCGGGCGATTATCGATGCGATGTTTCCGAATCTTTCTTTTTCGCGCTCTTCGGCCTGGTAAGCCTTCACGATCGTCTGGTTCGAAAGAGTTTCCTGCGCGACGTCGGAAAGCAGTTTATTGCCCTCGTACGATTCGGCCGCGAAACGGCGAAAGAGGTTGCTGAACTTTATGGTCAGAAAGACAACGACGGGGCCGATGATCAATGCACCGAGCATCAGGCGCCAGTTGAAATAAAATGCGGCCGCTATGAAACAGATAAGGACAAGTGACTCGCGAATCGCGTCACGGATATTTGTGGAAACAGCATTCTCGATCGCCGAACAATTGACGACCAGCCTCGTTACAAGGAAGTTGGTCCGGTGCCGCTCGAAAAACCCTGCGGACTGCGCCAGCAGGTGTTCGTACAGGTCTTTACGAAGTCGCAGGACGGCCTTTTGCCCGATCCGGGCCATGAGGAACGACGAAACGAATTCGGCTACACCCTTTGCTATCGTGAAGCCGATCAGCAGGATCGAGATCACCAGCCAGCCGCGAAGCCAGTCGTTTTTCGGTATCAGGCTGACGATGTCGAACGGGATCTTTGCTCGGCGTTCCGGGCTCGGTGCAAACTGATCGAAAATGGGGGCCAGCAGTGTAGCCGTAGCAGTTTCAAAGACCGCGACGGCCGCCATCGCGATCAACGCAAAGACGAACGAGCCCCAATACGGGCGGACATAATTGAGCAGGCGTCGAAGGTCTTCCATCGGCGGGTAAACAATTGAATATACTTTAGGACAAGGCGTTGGTAAACGGTCGTAAGATCTAAAATTTGCAACCGCCTTTCGTAATGTGGCATCTTTTCAAAAGCACCGCTCTATTCGGAGAAGTAAAAATAATGAAAAAATCAGGAATTCTCGTAGGGGCGTTAGCCTTGTCCATTCTCCTTTGTCTGGTCCAGGTTTCATTCGGTCAGGCAGACATCGCGCGGCGCACAGTTGCGATAACTTATCCTCTCGACGACACAATAAATGTCCAGTTTCGCGGGACGGTCCAGTTCCCGAAAATGCACGGATCGGCGAAGGTAAAACGTACCGGCAAGACAGGGACAAAGATCGACCTTTCCGTTTCGGACATGCCGCGTACATATCAGCTTGGGGCCGGTTACGCGACGTATGTGCTGTGGGCGGTATCGCCCGAGGGGCAGGTCGACCGGCTTGGTGAAATAAAACGGCGCGGTTTTTTCGAATTCAGCACGAAGATCAGCGTGACGACGCCGCTTCAAACGTTTGCTCTGATCGTAACGGCCGAACCTCATTTTCTCGTAACGCGCCCGAGCCAAAAGATCATGCTCGAGAATATCAGCGCAAGGAATGAGGTTGGGTCATCGGTTCCCACGACGACAGCAGTTCATTATTTCGGAAATTCGAGCGATTATTTTCGCGATCCGGGAACACCTGAAATAGCTGAAAAGGATTACGCGAAAACTCCGTCGGCGATACTTCAGGGTTATCAGGCGATCGCTCTCGCGAAATACGCCGGCGCCGATCGCGATGCAGCGGACGAGCTTCAACAGGCAACTACGCTTTTGAATAACGCGGAAGCTTCCTGGCAGGCGGGCCGCGACGAAGACACCGTCGATGTAATGGCGCGGCAGGCTGTCAGCACCGCCGTGAAAGCCGAGGCGACCGCGATCGAGCGGCGCGAGGCGCGGGAGAAGAGGAACGAAAAAACACGCAACGACGCGGAGCTGCGGCAGGTGGAAGACAAGCTCGCCGAAGCATTACGAGAGATCGCCGATCTTAAACAGCAGTTGAGCAGTGAAACGCGTAACCGCGAACTTTCAGAACGCGATGTCACAAATTACACCCAGCAGATCAAAGACCTGCGTGCCGAGAACGGCCGGCTTCGGGAAGATCTCGGCCGCACGAAGGTAGAATTTGATAATGCGAAGGTCCGGCTGGAGGCTTACGACAACGAACGCCGTTCGGCCGAAGAGCAGCGTGAGCGTGATGCAAAGATCGCAGCGATCAATGCCAATGAGCCCGGGTTCATTCAGTCATTGAAGAAATTCGGCACTGTTTCGAAAACGGAGCGGGGAATTGTATTGACGCTGCCCGAAACCTACTGGTCAGCACCGCGAACCGCGGACTTCGCGCCGACAGCGGATCCGAAAATGACAGCGTTGAGCGAAGTTCTTGCGAATAATCCCGATTACCAGATCACGATCGAATCCCACACGGACGACCGCGGTGCGGCCGAGGAACTGCAGGATCTGACCCAAAAGCGCTCGCGCGCGGTCGCGGACAAGCTGAGCGCGTTCGGGATCGATGGCGGCCGGGTCGAATCGAAAGGCATGGGAGCTACGCTTCCGATCGCACCGAACACGACGAACGTCAACCGTGCACGGAACCGCCGTGTCCAAATTATTATGTCGCCGATCCTCCCGAAAGTCGGATAGTTCGATTTATTGAGTTTCCATAAAAGGGCCGCATTTTCTTGTGCGGCCTTTTTTTCGGATCGCGGATGGATTGGACATAAATCCCGCAAATTGTGCTATCATCCCACCACCACTCTTTTGATTATCATCAAAAAGAATCAAACAATTTTGGAGGAAGGCATGCCCACGAAGTTCGAAAAGGTCAGAGCGTTTTTTATCGTACTTGCAGCGGTGATCGCTGTAACGATCGGGCTGAGTTTTACCGAAGAGCCGCAACAGGCGCAGGTCCGCAAGAGTACGAAACGGGAGCGACCGCAGTTCATTGCTAAACCTGTCGACTCACTTACAGCAGAGATCCGGCGGCCGTCGAATGACCTTATTCATGTGCCGGTTGGTTCCGTTGAGGACCGGGCAAAGATTTCGAGCCTCGGCACCATCCTCAGCGACCACGGCAGCTTTGTCATCGCCCTCGGGAATGAATCGATCTCCGCCGAGCGTTTCGGTGACGGCGCGTTCAAAATAGATACTACCGTTCACCTTCCCGGTGCCGTCTTCGATCCTTTGGAAACACCGCGCTTCGAGACGATTCGCCCCGGTACGGTCTCGAAGTACGGCCCGTCCTATTTTGTCGTACAGCTCGGTGGTATCGCTACCGACGACGTTCTTGACAGCATACGGGCGTCCGGTTTCGAGGTTATCCAGTACATTCCCCACAATGCCTTCATCGTCTACGGCGAATCGAGTGAGGCGGCGAGAGTTGCGGAAAACGCACGCGTTCGCTGGATGGGTGAATTTACTGCGCGTGACAAGATCACCCCATCGCTCCTGACACAGGCCGCGGAAGCAAAATCTCGGATGGCGATGTATAACATCGCGGTGTTTTCGCGAGCCGACTTAACACAGGTTGCCGGTCAGATCGCGTCCGCATCCGGCGGCACTCTTCTTGCTGAGATGCCGCTGCAGCACACGTATTTCAATATCGTTCGTGTTCAGATGGAACCGGCTCAACTGGAGGCGGTCGCATCGATCCCCGACGTGGTCCGGATCGATTCATGGACCTACCCGACCGCGGAGGACGAACGTGCAGCTCAGATCGTCGCGGGAAATTACTCCAATACAACTACGATCGCCGCCGCGGGCTATAATCCGTTGACGCAATTCGGTGTAGACGGCACGAACGTGACCGTAGCAATGGCGGACGACGGCGTGACAATCCCGGGGGCCGGCGGTTTCTATCTCACCAGTACTAACACTGTAAACGCGAACCTTCGCGGCGCGACCGCGGGCGCGGATGGCGGGCACGGCCACCTGAATGCCAGCATCATCGCCGGAGACGCCCCGTTCGGCATTCTCGACCCGACCGGATACAACTACGGTGTCGGCATCGCCCCGAAATCACACATCATCAATATCCCGCTGTTGAAATCAGGGTACACTGGAACGGACGCTCAGGCGGCAAACGACGCGGTCGCAACCAACGGCCCGAACGGTATTGCGGCTTCGATCAGCAATAACAGCTGGGGTAACGGGACGAACTCGAATGCTTATGACTCTTCCGCTGCGACGTACGACGGGCTGACACGGGACGCGTCCTCGGGCATAACTGTCGATCCTTTGTTGTTCGTTTTCTCGGCCGGTAATTGCGGCACAGCACCGAACAATGCGGCGTGCTCGGGGCAGAATGGACTTACGCGTCCGAAAATGGCGAAGAACCTGATCGCTGTCGGCAGCTCGGAAAATCTTCGAACCGAACTTGAGTCTAGCTCGAATAATATCGATGACATGAGCAGCTTTTCGTCCAAGGGTTTCGCCGCCGATGGCCGGGTCAAACCCGACATCGTCGCGCCCGGCGATACGATAACGGGCAGCCGCGGGGGAAACTGCAACAGCGTGACCAGTTGTTTCGATACTAACCATGCGTGGAGCGAAGGCACGTCACACGCAGCGCCACAAGTGGCTGGTGTTGCGGCATTGTTCACGCAATGGTGGAAATCGCAAACCGGCGGCATTAAACCGAGCCCGGCCGTAACGAAGGCGGCGATCCTGCTTTCGGGCCAGGAAATGGGCGGAGTCGGCGCGTCCAACGCGCTGCCGAATGGGATCGAAGGGTGGGGACGCGTTAATACGCGATATATCCTGAACACGGGCGTCGCATTGCGGCTGGTCGACCAGAATGTGACGCTGCTCAGTCCGGGCGACCAATCGGTTTATACAGGGAGGATCCCTGATCCGGACAAGCCTTTCAGGGCTGCTCTTGTTTGGACAGATCCGCCCGGAACGGTAGACCCGTCGCTCGTGAACAATTTAGATCTCACGGTGACGATCGGTGGAGTGACCTATCACGGCAATAGCTTTGCCGGCGGGCTGTCGGTGACCGGAGGAGGTCCAGATACAAAGAATCACGTCGAACAGGTGCGGAGAACGGGACACCCGGCCAACACGCAAGTTGTCGTAAACGTTTCGGCGGCCGCGTTGAACGGCGACGGCTCC
>JAICPV010000413.1 GCA_025929655.1 Pyrinomonadaceae bacterium | reverse complement strand
GGCGATGTGACGGCCGGCGACAACGTCTGGTCGTTCAGCCATCCGGTTCCGGCGAATTTGACCGGCGGCGTTAGAACTGTGTTTGCGACAGCTTCCGATGCACAGGCACGTTCGGTAACCGTAAATACGAACGTCAACATCAACGCGCCACAGCCGGACGAAGATCCGCTGATCATGGGTAACCCGTCAAACGCGACCGGCGATGTTGCGAACGAGAATAATTACCTGATGATCAAACCGCAGTATTCCCTTTCCTACAGCCGAAGCCGAGCCACCGCAAATTGGGTTGCATGGCGGCTGGACAGTTCATGGATCGGATCGGCGGACCGGCAGGACGACTACAGGCCCGACACATCACTTCCCGCCGGCTGGTATCAGGTCCTTGATTCCGACTATTCCGGTTCCGGTTACCAACGCGGGCACATGACGCCGTCGGGCGACCGGACGAGGTCGATACCGGACAATTCGGCAACGTTCCTGATGACCAACCTGATCCCGCAATACGGGCCGAACAACGAGGGGCCGTGGGCGGACCTTGAGATCTACTGCCGCACGCTTGCAAGCCAGGGCAAAGAGCTGTACATCTTTTCGGGCGTTCACGGCAACTTAGGCACGATAGCGTCCGGGCGTATCGTCGTGCCGGACCTCACATGGAAAGTTGTGATGGTACTCGACAACGGCGCAAACGATCTCCAACGTATCAGCCGCACCACGCGTGTGTTCGGGGCGATAATGCCGAATCGGCCGCCGCTGTTGCAAAGCCATCCGTGGCGTACGTACCGCGTGACGGTGAACGCGGTCGAGAACCTCACCGGTTACGACTTCTTCTCCAACATACCGCGGGCGAAGCAGGAACTGATAGAACAGCGCAGGGACAGATTATGAGACGTGGTCGGCCGATCGGTATCGCTTTCGCGACGGTATTTCTTGCGGGGTCAGTATTTGCCCAACGAGACGTTTCAATTGCGGAGATCCAGGGCAGCAAGGTCGAATCCGCTCTCAACGGCCAAAGGGTCCGAACAACGGGCATCGTTACCGCACGTCACCGGAACGGTTTCTTCATCCAAACGCCCGACGACAAGGTCGACAGCGATCCGAACACCTCAGAAGGAATTTACGTTTTCACGGGCAACCGTTCGGAGCCGCCGGTGGAGGCCGCCGTCGGTAATATGGTTTCCATGCCGGGTGAAGTGGAAGAATTTCGTCCGCGGGCCGATACGAATACACTCTCCATCACCGAGATCTCTGCACCGAATGGCGAAGGGCTAAAAGTTGTTTCAAAGAGCAATCCGCTGCCGAAGCCGTATGTGTTATCGCCGGCGGATTTCAAATCGCGTTCCGTTGACCAGCTCGAACGTCTCGAAGGGATGCGGGTTGCCGTTCCGGAAATGGCTGTCATCGCGCCGACGAACGGCCGGGTCGATATCAAGACGGCATCTGCGGAAGGCAACGGGGTTTTTTACGGTGTAGTGAAAGGCATTCCTCGTCCATTTCGATCTCCGGGATTTGACCTTGCCGAATTTCTTTTCCTCGATCAAAAGGAAAAGGACAAGATCAAAGCCACAGCTCCCAAAATGGTGTTTTTTGATGCGAATCCCGAGCGGCTGCGTATCGAATCCGGTGCGCAGCTCGGCGCGAAAGAGCTGAACGCGCCGTCGAACGTAGATATAAAAGGCGTCATCGGCGTGATGCATTACGCCTATCGAACGAACACGATCTTCATCGATCCGGACGCGAAGATCGAGGTGTCTTCGTCTCGTAAGCCTGTTCAGTTGCCCGCCACAACTCCGCGGCAGTTTTCGGTCGCTGGGATGAATCTAGAAAACTTCTTTGATGACAAGGACGATCCCGACATCAGGGAGGACGTTCTGACCCCGGAAGCATTTCAGCGGCGTCTGAAGAAAGTTTCCGGCGCGGTCCGCGATTACATGGCGATGCCGGACGTGATCGGCGTGGTCGAAGCAGAGAACTTGAATGCATTAAAACAGCTGGCCGACCGCGTTAACAAAGACGCCGTTGCGGCAGGCAAACCCGATCCGAAATACGACGCGTTTCTCGTCGAAGGTAACGACGGCCGCGGCATCGACAACGGGTTTCTGGTCAAAACATCTCGCGTGAAGATACTCGAGACCAAGCAGCTCGGAAAATCGGACAAATACAAAAACCCGGACACCGGCGAGGACAATTTCTTAAACGACCGGCCGCCACTGATGATCCGCGTTGCGATCGACGATGCGAAAGCGGGCAAGCCGTTTGAATTCACCGTCGTTGCCAACCACCTGAAATCCTTCCTCGGCTTCACCGATCCGAAACAAATGGCGAACGTTCGCCTGAAGAAAAAGCTTCAGGCGGAGTTTCTCGCTCGCTGGGTCGACGAGCGGCAGAAGGCGAACCCCGACGAGCGGATCATGCTGGTTGGCGACTTTAACGCCTTTCAGTTCAACGACGGCGTGATGGACATGATCGGCACGATCAAAGGAAAGCCGTCGGCGAAAGATTCGGTCCTGATCGCGTCCGACGATCTGGTCACCCGCGACCTGGTCGACCTGGTCGACGCGATCGCAATAGGCCAGCGCTACTCCTACGTCTTCGACGGGAACGCCCAGGTGCTCGACCATATCATCATCAACGAACCGCTCCGAAAGCATATAAACGGCTTCGGCTTTGTCCGCATCAATGCCGATTTTCCCGAATCCATGCGAAACGACGACACCCGGCCCGAACGCTTCAGCGATCACGACCCCGCCGTCGCCTACTTTTCGCTGGACGCAGCCGGCGCGCTCGCGAACCGTTGAAGCAAAAAGCGTTTCACGTGTGGTGATATGTGCTAAATTCTATAAAGCACGGCGATCTCGCCTGACCTCCAACCGCGGCACGCGCGACCGCAAATTTTAGGCCTCAGATTTAGACAATGAAGATCCTTCTTTTCTATACGGACCCGGGTTCGGGCGTGATGCTGCTACAGGTATTGTTAGCCACGATCGCGGG
>JAICPV010000130.1 GCA_025929655.1 Pyrinomonadaceae bacterium | reverse complement strand
TGCGAGTCCGACGAAGATCGCGAACATCACCGTCATCGCGATCAGAAAATTTCGAAACGGATGGCGCTTTTTCGCTTTTACATAGATGACCTCGGGAGCAACAGGCTGCGGGTTTACAACACCGTTGCCGCTTGCGATCGCGGGCACGGCCTCGTCCGTGAACTCGATCGGAATACGGACCGGTGATTCTTCTTCGACGACACGCGGATACGCCGGTACGCGGCCGTCGATCAGCGGATGCCGTTTCCTCAGATCGCGCGAAGTATCGAACCGCGGTTTCTGCGGAGCGAGCGGCGAATATCCTTTCGCAATATGCGGCTGCGGCCTCTCGTGGAGCTTTGCCCGGACCTGCGTGGCGGCTTCCCCATCGGCGGCGATATGCCGGATGCCCTTCAGGTCCTCCCAAAGCTCCTCGATCGTTTGATGGCGTTCGCCCGGATCGCTTGCCGTGGCCCGTGCGAGGACGCGTTTAAGCTCATCGGCCCATTCCTCGTCGCGCGAAGTCAGCGGCAGATCGGTGATCGGCTGTCCTGCATAATAACGTGGAGCCTCGCATGTCAGCAGTGTGTAGATCGTTTTTGCGAGCGAGTAGATATCGGCGGCCGGCGTCAGCGACGTGACCGTCATTACATCTTCGCCGACGGCCATCGGGCTGTGCTCGGGCGGAGCGTAAACATTTGTGCCGACGCGGGTGATCGGAGCATCCGACAGATGTACGCGCGCGACGCCGAAATCGGCTATCTTTACGGTTTCGCGATCGGCGGTTAATAGAAGATTCTGCGGTTTTATGTCGCGATGAATTACGTTGTGTCGGTGCGCGTGAGCCAGGCCCGCACAAACCTGCTCGATGTATTTCATCGACAACTGCAGATCGAGCACCTTTTCGCGGCAAAGTTTCTGCAGGTCGCCGCCGGCCATGTATTCGATGACGAGGTAATGAAAGATCGTGCCGTTCAGATCGCGTGCGGTCCCGTGGCCGAGGCGGCTGATGATGTTCGGATGGCGGACGCGGTCGAGTGCGACCGCCTCGTTCTGAAAATTCTCGACAAGCGTGCGTTCGAGATCGGCGTCGAGATCATCCTGCAGAAAGACGTTGAGCGCCTTGATGACGACCTGCGAATGCGGCGTATCCGGACCGGCGAGGGTATCGCGGGCAAGAAAGATCTCGGCATAGCTGCCGCGTCCCAGTTCCCTTTCGATGTTGTAGCGCCGGTCAAGCCGGCAATTGCTCAGTGCAAGCTCCCGCATTTCTATGAGAGAAACGCCTTCAAACGTGTGAGGCTACTCTTCAATACGAGATTATAAGGCGAATGTTCGCAAAAGGCATTGTTTTCCGATGCCGGGACTATCGCATGATTTGTTGTAAGGCTCAGCTTCGGACTTTCAGCTCCTGCATTCTGTCTTCCGACAAACATCGCAGTATTGCCGACCTGGAACCGATTTCTACATCGCAGACCTGACAACGATTTCCCAGCGCAAAAATTCGAATTGCGTCAGCACACCCCGAAGCCGCCGCCGGATGGCCCCGTTTGCCATCCACTGCGAGTCCATTTCACTACATAGTTCATTGTGCCGGAGAAAACCTCATTGGTCATGCGAACCTCGACATAAGCTGTTCTGTGATCGCGACTGAACCCGATTCGGGAAAGCCTTATGTACCCCAAGAATTCCGGATACCTCTCATAAACACTCTCCCACCGCGGTCCACATACTGAGCCGATCAATGGCATGTTCGCTTTTCGGCGACGCTCCTGTTCATCGTTGAATTTGGCTTCGTCTTTAGCGACCAGATCCTTGAGCTCCTTTTCGTCAACGATGGAATACTTAAGGTTGATCTCAAAGGCCGGCTCGATCGGAACTGCGATTCTGTTCCGGTTTGCAAAACTGACATCCACGCTTGATTGTTTAGGTAGCGGCATGGTCCCCTCACCGACCCCGGTTTTCGACAGGATCAGTACATGCGTTGTCGGCGAAATGCTAACGTCCTTCATCATGTCGCGAATAAATTCCCGCACAACCAAGCTGTATATCCCGTATTCTTCCTTCGTTATCGAAACTTGAGCCAGGCCGCATTGAGCCGCAAAAAGAAGGACCATCGCCGAAACAGCCAACCGCATATGTATTGAAATAGATGTGCTTTTTCCAGTTTCAGTTGTGGAACCCGGATAAGAACAACTCCGAATTCTATCTCTATACCGCTCCCCAAATCGACAAAGACGGCAAAGATGGTGCCAGATCTGCGATTCTTGCAACGATCTTTATCGCACCCGCGCATCACGTTCCGATCATTTCAGAGCTACCTCAGAATATCGCAATATCGCAGACCTGACACCGATTTATATATGCCCGATCGGCAGTCATCAGATATTGGTCTTCAGAAAAGCCTGCATGCGCTCGTATGCAAGTTTGGCAGCGGCGGGACGGAATAGATTCGGCCGCTTGTAATCGTAAAAAGCATGTCCTGCACCATCGTACGTATAGAATTCCATTTTGATTTTCGATCGCATAAGACGCTGTCGAAAGGCTTCCACGTCTTCATTAGGAATTATCGGATCGGTGGTTCCATAGTTGCACAGGATCGGGATCTTTATCTTTTCGGCGACATCGATCAGGTTCGGCTTCGGGTCGGATGTCGAAACGCGCGGCGGATAAAACACGGGCGGTCCGTAAAAATTTACGGCGGCGGCGATGTCCCTCGAACGGGTCGCGAGCATTAATACGATGTATCCGCCGCCGCAGAAGCCGACCGCTCCGACGGTCTTTTCCTTCACAAACTTCTGATCCGTCAGGTATCCGATCGAAGCCTGGGTGTCCGAAAGCATTTGATCGCTGAAGCTGTTGGTCATGTAATGCTCGATAGGATGTTCGAGTTTCGAACTGTCAGCGGCACGCGAGTTCCAGTCCATCGCCAACCCAACGTATCCAAGCTGGGCCATTTGAGCGGCCGTGTTGCGGATGTCTTCGGAAATGCCGGGATTGCCATGCGAAACAATGACGCCTCGATATCGACCGTCTTTACGGGGCCGCGCGAGATATCCTTTGATGTCGGCCGAGCCGCTCTTGAACGTGACCGGCATATGGATGACATTGGGATCGTTCAGGGCAACAGGAATGGTCGGCTCCGCCTCCTGAGATATTGCTTTAGTGCCGAGCAAAGCGCCCGCGACCGCCGCAGCAGTTGTTTTCAAGAAGGTTCGTTTAGATCCGTCCGCTATTTCGCATTCAAAACACATAAACTTTGACCGCTGCCTTTTGGGTATTGTTTAAAGTCGGAGTCTTTCGACAATCTGTTTTCAGGGATCCGAGAAAATTTCATGACTAGGATGCCTGCTTCAGGCGAAAGGTCACATCCGGGCGGCCTTCTATTTTTGATCGAGTAAAGACTTCTTTCGAATACGCCAATACTTCGATAGAATGGCAACAAAACTGTCCCGCATTTCGTTTTCCCCTTATAGATGCAGAACGCTCCGCAGACCACAAAGAAAGGCATTTCGGCAGACTGGCTGGTCCGCGGGATTCTCACGAAGATCGGCGATATCTTCGACCGTTTGACGGGCCGCGGGTACAAGCCGTCGAGTTCCCTTGCGACGAGCGAGCTGATCGAGCGTTTGAAGCTTCTTCTGGATTCGGAAGCCGAGGAGGAGAACGGACGGATGTTCGTTCCGCACAACGTAAAGCTGAAGATGCAGTGGGACAAATTCTCGACCGATTCGACCGAATCGTTGCGGGCACTGGAGAACGAGTTCCTGATCGCCGCGATCGACCACATAAACGACAAACGTTATTACACGAAAGCGCCGCTGCACGTCGAGGCAAAGCCGGATTATTTCACGCAGGGCGTGAAACTTTTCGTGAGCTTCGACACGTTCGCGGACGATGACGAGGAAGCCGCGATCCATGTAAGCGTCCCGGGCGATACGAAGGAGCAGGTCGACGCTGCTTTGCCGCCCTCGTTCGAAACAACGATCACGGTGCAGTATTCATTCGGCGGAAATCCGTTCCAGAAAGAGCTGCGGATCAAACAGGGCGAACGTTTGAGCGTTGGGCGAACGAAGGAAAACAACCTCGCTATCGACGACCCGAGCATCTCGAAATATCACGCATCGCTGGCGATGAATTCAGACGGCGATCTTCTGCTCGCCGACATCGGCTCGACGAACGGAACATTCGTAAACGGCGAGCGTATCGCATACGGAAAGGCTGTGAAGATCTCGGAACGGGACAAAGTACGATTCGGTTTGGTAGATGCGTCGTTCAAGATCCCGCCGCTGCCCGCGACGGCGGCCCCGACTGAGGTGATGAGCGACGTTCCCGACACGGAAACTTTCAGGGTGGGCGATTTCGAATTCACTTCGAAGACCGAAACAACTCTGCCCGACACGGAGGCTTCGATCGACGTGCCGGACGATGTGAAACAGTCGGTTGCAGCGCCTACCGTCGCCGCGATCGAACTGCCCAAAAACGGGAACGAAGCGATAGCCGAGCAGCCGCCGCTCACGTCCGCGAGCATCGAGATCAACAAGGAAAAGGACATCGATATTCCATAATGCTTGCTTTCCTGCTGCAGATCGATTGGAGTAAATACAAGCCGGAGAATCTTTTCGGCGGGCAGGTGCTCGAACGCACGCCGGCCGGTCTGAGCATCGTTTATATCATCGGGGTCGGTATCCTGCTCGGTTTTCTAGTTCTTACTTTCTTCGATCATTTCCGCCGGCCTAAGTTTTTGTTCGAGCAGAATCTTCCGCGCGAAGTCAAAAAGAAGCTAACGCAAACCCTCGCGAACCGCAGCATCCGCGTGTGGCAGGTCGTGTTCGTGCTCCTCGCGTTCACGGTTTTCGGATTTCAGGTTTACTGGACGTATTTTGCCGGGGACGTGAACGAGCAGTTTCAGGCACTTGCTTATAAAGATCTGCGGGGGCGGCGCGCTTCGGCGGCGAGTTTGCGGGGATGGATGTTCGATAGAACCGGCCAGCTCGGCAGCGCTCTCGCTTATTACAAGCTCGACGACAAAGGCGATATCGTGCGAACGTACGCGCTCGAACGCGAGATGGCTCACTTGCTCGGCACCGAGCGCGGCACACCGGGCCTGGAGCGGACGCTATACCAGCGGGCCGCTGATCCTTTGCCGGAAGCATGGGAAGTGCTTACGAAGATCAAACGCGTCGAGGAAGAACAGAAAAAGGACGTTCGTGTGACCCTCGACCGCGATCTGCAGGCCTTTGTCGCGAAACAGCTCGAGGGCAAGAAGGGCGCGATCGTCGTCCTTGACCCGCAAACTGGCGATATCCTTGCGATCTTTTCCAACCCGACCTTCAACCTGGGCGAAGCACAGGCTCAGGACGCCTACGTCGCGCTCGAGGGCAACAAACGAGACAAGCCGCTGCTGAATCGCGCGACCCGCGAATTTTACGTGCCGGGTTCGACATTCAAGACATTCACGATGATCTCGGCGTTTCGCGCCGGAAAGCAGAATCTGATGTTCCCAAGCTACGATCAGGGTTTTCGGCCCAGCGCCGGTTCGCGACCGATCGTCGACGCAACGCAGAAACTGCACCCTGACGGTACGGTCAGTGGCTCGTGCGACGGCGGCTGTCAGGAAAAGAACATTCAGTTCGCTTATCAGGTTTCGAGCAATCAGTATTTCGCCCAGCTTGCGATCGCATTGGGCCGGGATAGGATGCGCGAGACGGCCCAATTGATCGGGATGGGAACTCCCGATGAGCCTGAAGGAGCTCTGGTTCAGAAGTTCTTTCCTCTCGTGCTGAATACAAGCAATCCGGCGATCGCGAACGCCCTCGCGCCGCAGCAGTCGATGCTTGTGACCGGAAAAGGTATTTCCCTGTTCGACCTCGGGCTCGAAGGGATGGGGCAAGGCTATGCCGGGCAAATGACACCGCTGCAGATGGCGATGATCGCGGCGATCCCGGCGAATCTCGAAGGCAAGCTTATGAAACTGCGGATCGAGGCCGACATTCCCCCGCTCGCACACGCCCAGGTCTTGACCCCACAGCAGGCGGCTCAGGTCCGCGACATCATGTCCACCGTTACGGAAGAGCCGGGAGGAACCGGAACGGTTATCTCGGCGAAGCTCGCAGGGACCGGAATTCGTACCGGCGGCAAGACCGGAACTGCTGAAAAACAGGCACCGCTTTACGACGAAAAGACCGGTAAGCTGCGAACGGAAAAGAAGCGGCGAAAGAACTCGAAAGGAGAATGGGAAGAATACAGCGTCCCGCTGATGTATGAGCGGACCGATAGCTGGTTCATCACCATCGCCCCGCTCGAACGCCCGCAGGTCGCGATCGCTGTGGTTGTCGAAGGAGGCGGCTTTGGTGCCCGCACGGCGGCACCGATCGCGGCGAATGTGATATTGAAGGCACGCGAGCTTGGATTGCTGGGCGATCAGTATAAACCGAAAGCACAAACGCGAAAACCACCTGCGAGAAGGCCGCGGCCGAGGTAACAATGAATTGCCTCCAGCTTTAGCTGGAGGCAACTGAATGCGAAGCAGTTGAAAAACCGAACGTCGTCTCATTTTTTCATTCTCGTATTGATCGT
>JAICPV010000297.1 GCA_025929655.1 Pyrinomonadaceae bacterium | reverse complement strand
ATCGGAACAAAGCGGAAACAAGGTGATCGTTACGAATACCTTCCCGACCCCGAATGGCGAGATGAAGTCCACCACGACCTACGAACTGAGCGCCGACGGAAAGACCCTTACGGTGACCCGCGAAAGCACCCGCGGCTCCGCTAAGCACGTCTATACAAAAGGCTAAGTCAATAGCTGTTTTCTGTTAATGAAAAGGGCGGGCCTTCCCGCCTTTTTTTATTTCAACTCAAAATTCTTGATTTCGATCGCAAGCTCGCGCTCGACCCGATCCTTTTCAAGCAGCAGCGACTTTCTTTCTTTTTCGATCTGTTCCAGGCGCGATTCCTGTTCGTTCGCTTTCGCAATGTAGCGTTCGATAAGCGGCTTTGCCTCGGCAGTTTTTGTTAGCGATTCGATATTTTCGCGAATCCGCTTCTGATCGGCCGCGATGCGTTCGTCTTCCTGATACAATGCTTCGAGTTTCTCACCCGTTGAATGGATCTGTATGCGAAGTTCGATCAATTTTTGCAGCCGGGTTCGCGTCGCCTGGTCGATGTATCGGCGAACAACGAAAAGTTCAAGCTGGTCTCGCGTAAGCGACATTAACCCATACGAATCCATCAGGCCCTGTCTTTCGGTTACAGCAACCTGCGATTTCTCGAACGGCTTTAGGACAACACGAAAACGGTAGAACCGATCGGTAACAATTTCCGGCTTGGCGGAATCATCGGAAATACCCCAGCCCTTCCGAATAGGATGTTCGATGTAGACGACCTTTTCGCGATCGGTTTGATTTGTTAGACGGTACGTCTTTTTCTCGGTTCGAAAATAATGGACCTGAAATGTTCCGTCCACAACTTTGACCAGTTGGGCAGGCCTTGTGTCGCCGGCTGATTCGACCGAAACATGAGTTCCGAGATCGAGAGCAAAGGATATAAGGCGTTTCTCTTTCGGTTTCAGTCGCTCCATTAGAGCTTCGCCCGCGTAAGCGTCACGATCCAAAACAGTCATGCTTCCTCCTTCGAAAGTCAGAGCCGTTGTATTCGTAAGCATCATTCCGCCCATTGGACGGTCCGCTCGCGCGGCTTCGTTGTAGATGGAGATCCGGTCGCCCTCCATCCGCGTCTGAACGATCGGTATCAACGCTGAACGGTTACGAGAAACTGTTACAGGATTATCGATCCGATATTCGAAAAGGTCGCCCAGTTCGCTTCCGGTTGCCGCTGTTTGCACGCCGCTCTGTTCGTTTACCAATGCGTCGCTGATACTCGTCTGGACGCCGATCATGTTCGATTGCGAGGTAACGTCTACTATCGCATTCGCTGTAGGGGGCGGTGCACCACGACCACCCGAACCCTCGCCATCGCCGTCTCCGTTGCCGGACCCATAGCCGTAACCGGTTTCGGGATCATAAATTTGAGGGTCCAAATTCAGATCGTCAGGTATCGGAATGATCGGGCGATACCTGTAAAGAGGCTTCTGGAGAGTTTGAATGAAAGAGACCGGCGAACCTGAAACGAGCGAAAGCTTGACGTCGTTCCAATCTTCTTCGCTGACATTGTCGACTATAGCCCAGCCTTGAAAGAATGGCTTCCCTTCGCCGTCGAGGACTACGCGGTACGTGGTTTTCCATATCGGCGCGGCAATCGTGTAGCTGACCACCATTTCACGCTGCCCGTTGCCCTGGCTCGTAACACTTATCGTTTTTGCATCACGGCGTCGTGTCGAAGCGGTCGCGTTTGCGAATTCGTTCAGGTCGCGCTTCGTTCCCTCGTCAAGCAACTTAACACTGCGAACCTCTGCAAGATCGAAACTCGAAATATCGCCGGATTCGGAAGCGATCACGAGAAAATGAGCCGCCGCTGCAGTCTTATCTTTTTCGGCAGGCACTGATCGCTTTTCGACCGTGAGGATCGAACCGACGGCGGTTCCCTTATTAGAAACCACCCCGACCTTTGCGCCCTGTAATTGCTTCAGGACTTCGGCCATTCCCCCGGTTCCTTCCTGACCGGATTCGGCGTTGACCGAAAAAGGGATTTCAGCCGTTCGCGCAGAAGCCGGGGCGGAAGAATTGTAGCTGACAGCGCCGATCTTACCTTGTCCGAGGTCGAGTACGACCATAGATTTCAATACGTCGTCGACCTGCGATTGTTTGAACGAAAGATTGATCTCGGCGTTCCCTGTGACGAACCCGCGGCGTTCGAT
Source organism: Pyrinomonadaceae bacterium (assembly GCA_025929655.1). Classification (GTDB taxonomy): domain Bacteria; phylum Acidobacteriota; class Blastocatellia; order Pyrinomonadales; family Pyrinomonadaceae; genus OLB17. The sequence goes on along the minus strand of JAICPV010000297.1, from coordinate 1,841 downwards.
ATACGCGACGCCGTTTGAATATAGAATTACGCGTTTGATCGGCAGAGTTGTCGAGTTTATCGATGTGGAGGGGGCTTTCGAAACCAAAAGCGATTGAACGGCCTTACTTCTTTTTACCTGTCCGTTGGCTGAAAACGCGCACACCAATACCGCGAGGAGACAAAGTCCTTTCTTCATTGTTTTTACTTCCTGATAGCTAGAATTGCCGCGAGGCTTGCCTAAAGGATGAGCGATATGTTGATGTTGGTTGCTTCGCCGAAATGTACGACCTTCGGTCGCCTTTTTCGAATTGTCGCTGAAAGCGAAAAGTAATACAGCCTGGCGTGAGCGAGCGACAGCGAGCGTAACCCCAGGTAAGCGTCCGACCGGATTTCCGACCCTGAAGGGGTCAAACAACGGCGAGATTGCTCCCTTTCAGGGAGCGAAATTCGTTTTAAAACGCCAACCCAGGGTGGCGGCCGAGGCGGCCTTACCCTGGGCTATTATTTTTGTCCCCTTCGAGGACTTTTTTTAAATCTTAATCCGGAAACTGCAATTCTTCGATGATCTCTTTCGCGTATTTGCGTGCCGTTTCGAGTTCGTCGGGCGCGAGCGAGACTGCGCCGACGACCGGATGGCCGCCTCCGCCGTAACGTTCGCAGATCTTTGCGATGTTGTGATTGCGCGGACGCGGCGACCATGGGTTCGAGCCGACGGAGATCTTTGTGCGATAGGAGCTTTGGCTTACTGAGACGACGTACGTCGTTTCGGGATGGAAATAATACGGGATGAATTTGTTATATCCCTCGATGCCGGTTCCTACCAGATCGAAATGTACGACGCCGCGATCGTGAACGGCTCGCGTCTTTATGATCTCGACCGTTTTCCAATGCTGTTCGAGGATGGGTTCGAGACGCTGTTGAACTTCCGGGCTGGCGACGATTTCGTCGAGCGACTTCTCTGTCAGCATTCGAATGATCTCAGCGACGAATTCCGGGTCCTTTTCCCCCTCGATCACCTGCATCAATTTCAAGGCGGGCGATTTCAGCTCGACGCATTGCGCGGCGTTCTCGTAAAAGGCCCCGTCGATTATATGCGCCCAGTGGATCAATTCCGCTAAGCTTTCGTCTTGGAAACCGAAATTCTCTTTCGCAACGCGTGCGATGAATTCGGCGCACGAAGCGCTTTTCGCATCGAGAAATTTTTTGCCGCTGGTGTCTGCATTAAAATGCGCTTCATCTTGCGGAGACAGGAACGCGGACTGGTGATGATCGAACCACCAGGTCAGGCGTTCGTCCGGGCAGTATTTGAAATCGACGATCGCATTCTCGTCGCCATCGAGCTGGTCGCGGTCGAACGCGTTCCCGGCGCGGTGCATCGTCGGCGTGTAGCCGATCTCCGCCGTCGAGTCGATCTTCGCACGATAGAATTTCGTAAAGATAGCCGCGGACGAAACGCCGTCGAAACAGTTGCCGTGATAAAGTATGCGAAGTTTCATAGGAGCGGGGACACTCTTGTCCCCGTGAGCCCGTAGGGCGAACAGTTTTTCGAATCCCGACGCGTTGTGATTCGTGGCGACAAGAGTGTCGCCGCTCCGAAAACATTAAAGATTAGAGTGAGCGGTTTCATTCGTCAAGCAACGGACCATGGAGATAAGAATCGCAGCAAGAGAAGACGCTGCCGCGATGGTGGAATTCAACCAGGCGATGGCGATGGAGACGGAGCATAAACGCCTAGATGAAAATGTGCTCTCGAAAGGCGTTTCGGCAGTTTTCGACGATCCACAAAAAGGTTTTTATGTGGTTGCGGACGATGGCGGGCGGATAGTCGGCGGGCTGATGGTCACGTATGAGTGGAGCGAT
>JAICPV010000332.1 GCA_025929655.1 Pyrinomonadaceae bacterium | reverse complement strand
AATCTGGCAAGATAATGGCACCTGAAACCTGGAGGAATCAACAAATGACACAACCGGCAATGGCACCCGATCTACAGCCCGTTTGGCAAATCATGACCGCCTTTCAACTTTCTTATGCCTATAAAGCGGCGATCGAACTGGAGCTGTTTACGAAAATCGGCGAAGGAAGCAAAACTGCTGAGGCTCTGGCGTCCGCTACCGGTTCGGCCGAACGGGGCGTGAGGATCCTGGCCGACGTGCTAACCGTGGTGGGCCTTCTGGAGAAATCGGGCGACGAATATTCCAATACGGACGTTTCTGCATTTTTTCTCGACAAGAACTCACCCGCTTATGTAGGAAGCGCAGTTGAGTTCATCATGGGCCCGACGCAGATGCGCGGAATGATGGACCTGACGAATGCTGTCCGAAAGGGTGGCACGACGGTCGAAGGGGACGGTTCTGTTGATCCCGAAAGCCCGATGTGGGTGACCTTTGCTCGAGCAATGGCGCCGCTCATGTTCCCGGCCGCTGAAGCGATCGCATCGAATATCGGCCTTCCAAACGACGCAAAGATCAAAGTCCTCGACATCGCAGCCGGTCACGGACTATTCGGCGTCACCGTCGCGAAGCATTTTCCGAACGCAGAAATATATGCTGTTGATTGGCCGAACGTACTGACCGTTGCAACCGAAAACGCAGAGAAATTCGGTGTTGCCGAGCGCCATCACCTGATCCCCGGCTCGGCTTTCGATGTCGATTTCGGCGTCGGTTACGACGTGATCCTGAACACAAATTTCCTTCATCACTTCGACAAACCTACTTGCGTTTCGTTTATGAAGAAACTCGCGGCGGGCCTTTCGGAAGAAGGCAAGATAATGTCCCTCGAATTCACACCGAACGACGACCGGGTGTCGCCGCCGCCGCAAGCTCTGTTCGCATTGATCATGCTTGCAGCAACCCCAGGCGGAGACGCTTACACATTCGCAGAATTGAAGGACATGTTCGAAAGCGCAGGATTAACCAAAAACGAAAACATCGCGCTGTCGCCAATGCCGCAAAACCTGATAATCTCGTCCCGATAACCAGGTCACTCGATGGTTTTGGAGATCTTTTTGTGGATCTCCGGCGTTGCCATCAGGGATGCCGACCCGTACCAGGGAATATACTCGACGACGAAAATTCCGGCCTTGATCGCCGGGTCGGTTTCCGCCAAGGCGCGCGCCTCTTCAACTTTGGAAACGGCGAGAATGAAGAGGCCGCGATATTTTCGTTCGGGATCGGCGAACGGGCCGGCGACAGCGAGCTTCCCTTCCTCAGCCAGTTTGTTGATGTTCGACATGTGTCCCGCAAAAAGCTTGGCTCGCTGATCTTTGTCCGTAATTGTGGAATCGTTCGGACCCGTCTTTAATAACGCGAGCACATACGAGCGCATACCGGCATCGGTTCCGCCAAGCTTTTTCGCCAGCTCCGCGTCGTAGCCGGGATTTGGCTTTCCTGAAGCTTGCGCGGACACCTCTGATGTTAACGCCAGGAATAAAGTAAAAAGAACAATACTAAATAATTTCATCTCGTTCGCTCCTCTTGCACCGAAAATCTTAACACGCGGCCGATCCGCGATTATTGGAAACAATTTACCTTGGCCGCCCTTTGACTTGAACGGCCCTTGAAAACATCGGTTCCCAGTGTGCGAACAACAATAGATCTTTGGCTGAATTCAAACCTCGGTGACGGATCCATCCGGTTCCTTGGGCGTCGCCGATGCAAAGGCCGGGAAAATGATCGCTTTGTATTTATTGTAGAGGAACGAAATTACCAGCAACGTGATCCCGAGCGTGACAAACAGCACCGTTTTCGGGATCGTTCCAAGGTCAGAGATATCATAAAAGAACAACTTTGCGAGCGTAACCCCAAGCAGCGCCATGGCGGCGATCCGCAGGTGCTTTTTATCCCACGCGATGCCCAGTACGACCATCGCCAGCGCATACAAGCCCCAGAAGATCGACAAGCCGAGTTTCGTCGCGTCGGCAATATAGAACTGGCCCATTAAATTGACCAGTTCGCAGCTTCCGACGATGAAAACGAATGCGTAAAATACGGCTTCGAAGATCAGCAGCTGTGTTTCACGTTTCAGCATTTCGTCCAACAATTCGTCGCGAACATAACGGTAAAGCACGACGAGCATTCCAGCGGCAAAAACATACGAAATGTACCTGATCGCGATGTTCGTTTGCCCGCCCACGACGGTAGCTCCCTGATAATTGACACGCAGATCATAGAACAGTGCCATTACCAACGTAGCAAAAACGGTTAGAACTAAAGCCGCAAGACCGGACGTTACAGCGGCCAATGATCTTGCGCGAACCCGGAATTGGTTAACCAAACCCAACACCGCCAGAAAGAAGAGCGTGTAATTTACCTGCCAAACGGTACTATGGCTTCGAAGGTCGTTAAAATTCTGTGGGCTCACGTATTCGGCGCCATTTAACTGGAGAGCGGCCGTCCTTACGTCGAAGTAATTTACGATCTCAAGACGAAACGCATTGTAAAAGACGAATAACGCGATCACGGCAAATACATATCCCAGTGGTTTCGCCAATTCTATCGGTATAGCAGGCTGATGCTTTTCGTCCCGATTTGTTAAATAGATGAACCCGAACGCCGCCGCAAAAACCAACGCAGTGATCAGATTGCCGTTCGCGATCGGCCGCCATGTATCACCTCGAAACAACGTCCAATCCGCAGTCAAACTCACAGATGCAAGCGCCATTAGCGGATACGAAAAATATTCGAAAAGCGTCACTCCGCGCGTCCGACCCATCCAGAACAAAAGAGCGGCCTCTACCGCCCAAACCAGCGTTACCACGTTTCCGTCAAACTGGACCGGGATCGCGATGGTGGCAAACGTGAGTACCAGCACGGTCAGGATCTGCACAAGGTCCGCCGCATCCTCCTTTACTTTGCCTATTAAACCTGCGACCGCGAGGTGAAGAACGCCGTGCGCGGCGGTATACAGGCCTAAATAATCGCTCGCAAACTCCCGAGCGTCGAGGATCGAATACCCGAATCCGTAAAACAAAAATGAATTCGCCAAAATCAGGCCCGAATTCTCGATCACATTGAATCCATCGCTTCGGATCTTGTACGCTATCGTCGTAACATAAAATGTGGCGAAAAACAGTGCTGCAAAGACTGCTGCGTGTTCAAATTGCGTTTGCGGATCGTACCCTGCTCCGTACCAAACGGCATAGATCAGCCAAACCGAGGCGAACGGCAAATAGACCAGTACCTTGCCGAAAAACCGAAACGATAACAGCAGGATTGCGACCGTAAAGACCGACAAGTAAGTGAAGAGTATCTTTATCTCGAAACTTTGAGCGGAACGCACAACAAGTGCAAGGCAAATTCCGTAGAAACCAATGCAGTTGACGACGGACAATACCACATCGTCGAAACTGTCGCCTTCGCTTTTTTCGGCTTCGTCATAAATAACGCCCGCGAAAAATGCCGCGAAAAACACGCCAAGAAAGATCAGCGTCGTGATGAAGTGTTCGGTTCGATATTGCTCGGCAAACCAACTTATAAAGATCAACCACGTAAAGCCGAACGAGGTGTAAAAGATCGGCTTTCCGATGAATTTAAGGGAAAGCGCAAGTACCGCTGCCGTGATGGCGGCCAAATACGTAAAGAAAGGAACAACATTTCCGTCGTCGAGCGTAGCGTTATT
>JAICPV010000254.1 GCA_025929655.1 Pyrinomonadaceae bacterium | reverse complement strand
GGTGCTCGGCATCGCGACCGAGGGCGACAGCCAGATCGTTTTCATCGACACGCCCGGCGTGCACAAGCCCGGCCACCTCCTCAATCGTCGAATGATGGCAGCGGTGCATGACGCATTGATGTCAGTAGATGTTGTTGTGTTGATGCGTGACGCGAGCGTCTCGAGCGGGAACGGCGACCGTTTTGTACTCGATCTCGTGAAAGAGACTGCGAAACCGTCGATACTCGTTTTGAACAAGATCGACAAGGTCCGGAAGAAAGGCGAGCTGCTGCCCCTGATCGATCAATACGCTAAGGAATACGATTTCGCCGAGATCGTCCCGGTATCGGCGTTAAAGGGCGACGCGGTTGACGAATTGCTTGAGTCGATCGTAAAACACCTCCCTGAAGGCGATCCGATCTTCGGCGAAGACGAACTGACCGACCAGCCGATGCGGGCGATCGTGGGCGAAATGGTGCGGGAGAAAATATTAGCTTCGACAGGTGAAGAGATCCCCTACGTCACGGCCGTGGTCACCGAACGCTGGGATGAAAGTGACCCCGAACTATTACGCATCTATTGCGCGATCTACGTCGAACGCGATTCGCAGAAGCCGATCATCATCGGCAAAGGCGGTGCAAAGATCAAACAGATCGGGATCGAAGCTCGCAGGGACATCGAAAATCTTCTCGGCCGGCCGGTCCATCTTCAGCTTTTCGTCAAGGTTGTCGAAGACTGGCGCAATCAAGCACGCGAACTAGATGAGATGGGAGTCCGCGAATAATTGGAACGCGGACATCCGTGTCCGCAAGCTCAAATGTCCGAAACCGTTGATCACTGGCATGAGATACGTTTTGCGGTCGAGCCCAAAGCCGCCGAGGCCATCGAGTTCGCGCTTAATTCCCTGGGCGCTCTCGGAACCTCGATCGACCTGATGCCCCCTAACGACTACGGTGTTCGTGTCGTCGGTTACTTCACCGAAATTCCCGATCATCAGTCGATCCAGGACGAGCTTCATTACGCTTTAAGAAGCTACGGGCTTGACGAGAATGCCATCCTCTCGGTTGAACGGAGCGAGGTCGAAAACACCGACTGGCTCGCGGAATGGAAAAAATACTGGAAACCGACGACGGTGGGAAATTTCGTCATCGCCGCACCGTGGCACGAGGTTGATGAACCCACTAAGATCGTCATCCGCATCGAGCCGAACATGGCATTCGGCACCGGCACGCATGAAACCACGCAGCTATGCCTAAAAGCAATCGACGAACTCTACACGCCCGGCGATCCGTTCCTCGATGTCGGCACAGGTACGGGCATCCTCGCCATCGCCGCCGCTCTCACAGGCAGAAACCCGAGCGAGCGGGGCCCCCGCCGGAGCATCTCCGGGCGGGGTGCAGGTAGCGAGGGTGTAAAGCTTCACGGTTACGATACAGATCCTGACGCGATCGAGATCGCCGTCAAAAACGCCAACCTAAACGGCGTCGGCAATAAGATCGAGTTTCACGTCCGGCCGATCGACGAAAGCATTTCGAAATTCGATCTCGTCTGCGCCAATTTGACGCTCGACGTCATCATTCCCATCCTGCCGCTGCTGCTTCAAAAAGCCAAGAAGAATCTCGTTCTCTCCGGCATTCTGAAAACCGAGGAGCAAACGATTAGAGACGAATTAAGAAGACTTGGTTTGAACGATTTCAGCGTCGAGACCGCGGGCGAATGGATCGCAGCGGTCGTGAGCGACCCTCGAACGGCGTAGTCCGACCCGAACCATCCACTTTCAACTATCAGTTTTCAGTTTTCTTCACCGGCTGCATCGCGATCGGTATATCCCCGTCGTCGGGAATCGGGACCAGCGGCTGGCGCGGTTTCGGAGATCGCCTCATTGGAGAACGGAAAACCGGCGGCAGTTTCGGCGACTGAATTCTAGAGGGTGAAAGCGGCTTGTCGCGTTTCAGGATCGCGCCGCCTTTCCCTGCGACCCAAAGCAGGTCCTGGCCGCGGTAAACGACTGCCTGAAGAGTTTTTCCGGTAATGTTCGGCTGGACATCCCAGGTTTTACCAGCGTCGGTGGTAACGACGACAGAACCTTGTTCGCCGACCTCGATTGCGAGGTCCGCGCCGACCGCGGTGACCGCGAACAGATTCGTCCGCATCGCAGACTCCTGATCCACCCAAGTTTCGCCACCGTCGCTTGTTTTCAGGACGATGCCGTTGGATCCCACCGCGAAACCATTTTTTGCGTCGTAAAAACTTAATGCGTAGAGGTTCTCCTTCACGTTCGTTTCCACCGGTTTCCAGCTCAGCCCGGCGTCGCCGGTGAGCAGTATCGTCCCCTGATCGCCCACTATAACGCCGTGCTTTTCGTCCGTGAACTTCACGTCCTCGAGCCACGCCCGGGTTCCGGAATCGACCGGCTGCCAGTACGTCCCGCTCATCGTGCTTCGTATTATCGTTCCGTTCGCGCCGACGGCGACCCCTGTCTTTTCCGAAACAAAGAAAACGCTCGACAGGTCTTCCTCGGTGCCCGTGATCCCCTTGCCCCAGCTCGCGCCGCCGTTGATCGTGCGAAGGATCGTACCCTTGTCACCCGCGGCGAAACCACGCTCGTCGTGATAGAAGTGCAGAGCATTGATGTTTGCGGTAGAGTTCGTATAAACGGGCAGCCAGGTAAAACCGCCGTCGTTGGTGATCATCATGCGGCCGCGCGAACCGGCGGCAACGCCGAGCCGATCATTAAAAAATGCAAGGTCGTTGATGTCCTCTCGCGCGCCGCCCGTCTGCCGCCGCCAACTGTATCCGCCGTCGTCCGTACGCGTGATCAGTCCGTTCTCGCCGACGGTCCAGCCGGTGTATTGGTCCGCAAAAAAAACGTCGGACAATTTTGGGTTGGTGCGTACGTTGAAGGGCAGCCATGTCGATCCGCTATCCCCTGTGAGCCAAACGAGCCCGTTCGCGTCGGCTGCGGAGCCATTCTTTCCAGTGGGAAACGATACCGCAACGAAATCCGCCTGCGAAAAGGTGTTCGCGCGGGCCCAGGTCTCTCCGCCGTCCGAACTTCCGGCGATGCATCCGCCGTTCCCGGAAACGAGGATCCGGTTCTTGTCGGCAAATGAAACGTCGTTCAATTGCACGCTGCCGCAGGGACTCGAAGCCCGCCATAATGAGCCGCCGTCTTTCGTGATAAGAACGGTCCCGTTCGACGCCGCAGCGGCCGCGTTTTCCGCGTCGAAAGCCGCAACGCGCGCGAGCTGGAAATTCGAACCTGACCCCTGAAGCTTCCAGGACACGCCGCCGTCCGTCGTCTTCAGGATCGTGCCGTGAGTACCGACCGCCCAACCTATTGCGGCTTCTTCACCGACGAAAGTGACGCCGTAGAGATGTTCCCTCGTCGGGACCTTTATCTCCTGCCAGAAATCCAGATCGGTGTAAGTAAGCACCGTTCCGCGCGTGCCGACAATAACGGAACGTTTCTTGTCCTTTACGAAAACATCCGTGAGGGTTGAATCGATCGGCGAGGTGAACCGCTGCCAGGTAAAACCGCCGTCCGTCGTTTTCACGATGGTGCTGTCCGACCCGACAGCGATGCCGTTTAGTTTGTCTTTAGCGAAATGGACTGCGTTGAGCTGATTTCCCTGCGGCGTAGGATTCTGCCATATCCAGCCAGCTCCACGCGGCTGCGCAAACGAAACAGATTCGCCGCAAAAAAGCGCAAAAATCGCAAAAAAGATAATGCTGAGTTTTCGCGATTCGGGATGTTTCATTAAATGTTTTTGCGCTTTTTGTGCCTTTTTGCGGCTATCTATATCTCTGTCACGCCGAGGCCGAGGACCGCTTCTTCCAGCATTTCCTTATCGACACGTCCCTCTTTCGCGATCTTTTTCGCCGCCTTATCGACCACTTCCTGCACCTCGTGGCCGGCGTGTCCCTTGATCCACTGCCATTCGATTTCGTGTTTGGCGGCGGCCTTGTCCAAACGCGCCCACCAGTCGTGGTTCGTCTTGCGTTTCCACCCGCTCGACATCGTCTCCACTACATATCGCGAATCGGATAGCAATTTCACATTGCACGGCTCTTTCAGATTCTCGAGCCCCAATACCGCCGCCGCGATCTCCGCCTGCTGGTTCGTCGCGTTGCCGAGATATTCGCCGAACGCCTTCCAGTAACCTTTAAATCCAAGCACCGCCACCGCCGCTGCACGCGGGTTCCCTCTCCCGTTACCGAGGCTTGATCCGTCGCAAACGATGGTGACTCTTTTCATCTAACTTCAATTCTCTCCGTCCTTTTCGAAGAAAACGTTTTGAAGATAATTCCGAATACGAAACCAAACAAAAGCATTACGACAATATTCAAAGGCCCGTCAGCAAAGCCCGTAAGGCGATCGCCTTCCCACGAAAATGGAAATCCCCAAAGGAACCTTCTCACCGGCGCGAATACTATGGGTTGGCTTAGGGACTGCTGAGGGGGC
>JAICPV010000147.1 GCA_025929655.1 Pyrinomonadaceae bacterium | reverse complement strand
TGCATGATCGGCCCCTGCGCGAAACCGATGCCGATGATCAGATCGAAGTTCTTTTCGGCGAAAGCACGCATCGCAGGCTCGATCGAGGTCGGATTACCTGGTTCGACATCGTAGAGACATATCGGCAGCTCGTTTTGGGCACGCTTGCCGCCCTCCCAGGCGGCAGCGTTGAACGAACGGTCATTCTTCCCGCCGATATCGAACACGATCCCGACCCGGATCTGGCAGCCCTCGCGCCGGGCTTCCGTCCTTTCGGTACAGGCTGAAAACACGAGCGAGAGCGAAACCGCGGCTAAAATGAAGAACTGTCTATAACGCATATATTTGACCGCTTTTGAAACGCCCTTAGCTTAACCGTAACGGGCGTTTGCAGCAAGCAGGTTTGATGAAGCGAAGGGTGGATTCGGTCGACGCGTCCAACGGCCAAAGATCAGGGCCGCCCCGGCTCGCCTCAAAAGTATTATTTATCAATAAGAAGCGCAGCTCGGGCACGGCGATTTGTGTGGGAAGAAAAACACTGATCTGCGCACAGGTTTTGTTCGATCAATTCCGGATCGTCATCTGAAATTACTTATCAAAACAACATCGCTGGTAGTCGTGCCGCGTGCAAGGACAAGCTGTTTGCCGTCCGGCGACCATGCGAAATTGTATATTTGCTCAGTCTTAAAATCCGTTAATTGCTTTGGCGGCTTGTCGTCTAAAGGCAAACTCCAGACATTTGTGACCCCGCCTTGAGTGTCTCGAAGATAGTTAATAGAGCGTCCGTCGGGCGACCAGTGAAAGTTTCCCTTTTTGCCGAGCAGATCAAAGACCTTGCTGGGCTCACCTCCTTCAACGGGAATAATCGCGTATCTCCATGTTGAATTGACGTCTTCACGATATGAACAGACGATCCACTTTCCGTCCGGCGAGACTTCGGCGGAGTTTGTATATTTGTCCATCAACTGCACGGCATTTCCGCCATCGATCGAAACTTTCCACAAATAAGACATTCCCGCCCTTTGCGCTGTGTAGATCACCCATTGGGAATCAGGCGTCAGCGCGGGATCCCAGTCGTTATTACCATTTGTCAGCTGCTTCGGATCGCTGCCGTCCAAATTCATCCGCCAGATATTTACCTGATCATTGCGGAGGGACGCGAAAACTATATAACGACCATCGGGCGTGACCTTCAGACGAAAGTTTACGCCCGCGGTCACCATGAGCTGCTTTTGAGCTGTGCCGTCCGAGTTCATGATCCAAATATCCGGTGCGCCGCTCGCCATTGAGTCATAGACGATGCGGCCGTCCGGCGTCCAGGCGAGACCGCCATATATTCCCTCCAGATTGTTACCGCCTGATTTAATTTGTACAGCGCGCCCTGCATCCCCGCCGGCAGCAACCCATATATTAGAAATCATATTAGATTGGACGGCGACCAGAGCATTCGATTCCGACGGGAGACTCAGGCTCGAATAATTGTTAAAGTCAGTCGTGATCCTTCGAGCTTCGCCTTCCGGGTAGGAGAAGCTCCATATTTGTCCGGCGTAACTGACACCCCCTTTCTCTACTCCCAGAACAAGCAGCCCTCTCTTATCCGGAAGCCAGGCTATTTGAAATATATCCTCCCATTCCTTTGTGACGACGATCTTGCTCGTTCCATCCGCAACATTTACCTCGACGACATGTGACCGCCCGACTCCCTTTGCTTCATCACTGACGATACATGCAATGGTCTTCCCGTCAGGCGACCAGGCGGGAGCAGTTTCTCTCGAAGGAAAACTTTCAGGTGTTTTTCGCGAAGCGAGTATTCGTTCCTCCGTGCCATCAGCATTCGCGATCAATAAAGAGCTTTCTTCCGCGCTTGGATATTCTTCGCGCACGAAAGCGAACTGCTTGCCGTCGGGAGAATAACTTACCCCGCCCTCCGCCTGTGCTGTCAGTTTCTTTTGAGTGCCTCCCAGCACCGAGATCTGGTAGAGCGGCCAGGCCACGTTCTTCTCAAATTGAACTTTGACAAAGTTGATGTAGCTGCTGTCAGGCGTGAACGTGAGCCCCCAGTAATAAACATCCTCCGCCGGAGGAATGATCTGTATGTTGCTCGACGCAGCTACGTGCCTCACCCAGAGACTATGCTGCCCGCCTTCATCAACGCTGTACACGACATATTTGCCGTCGGGCGAGATGGCTGCTGCAGAAGATTTGCTGTTTGTGGTCAACCGCTCGATCTTCATCACCTGCGGCGGTTTATCCGTACCAGCCCAAAACTTATATATCGCGAAACCGATTCCAGCGATCCCCGTCACAATCGCGATAGTCCCAACCGCCAACCATTTGCGATTTGACGGCTGAGAACCAGTTGCGGTAGCTGGGTTTTGAAGTTGGACGGTCGGCGAGTCGCTCGGAACGAACCCGGTCTCGGTTCCCGGTTCCGATAAGATAGCCGTTGCGGCCTCGTCGGGCGCCGGACCATCTACGAGACGCATCCCGTCATCGAGACAGAAGTTTAAAGTCTTGTCAGTGTAATCTCGCCGGCACTCTGGACAGCGTTTCATAAGAAAGGTATGAGAGCGATTTGCCTTATTGCGGCATGGCAACTTTCATGAACAATTTCGAAAAGCAGCGGATACTATTTCATACCCAGATTCCCTTAGGGAAGCGACGTGAAATTGTTCGCCGTAGTAAAGGGTGTCCATGCGATCTTTGCGAAAATGTAGCATGAGTTGAGAGTTTTTGTATATTTCAGTTTGTTCGCGGACTGCGGAATATATTTGGACTTCGCCCATTCAAAGGCATATAAACGTTACATTCAATCGGGAACGATCCTAAAAACAAACTGCGGAAGCCAACAAATGACAAGGTTACTCGCTTCTCTACACGGCGCGATCGCTTATCTGGTCTTTTTCGGAAGGTTTTTGTAAGCGATCGAATTTGTCGGGAATCTCGTAGGAGCGAAATCTATCGGCTCGGGCTCAATGGCGGCGACGACGATCTGTCCGCCAATCTATTATGTGCGAAACAGGCGATTTTACCCGATTATTCTTCGGATGAGGTGCGGAGGGGTAACAACCGATTCCGACAGCACATAGGCTTCTCGGATCTTCGAAGCTGCATTCGCGGCATCGTCGGCATTACGGCAATAAAGAACGCCGATCGTGTCACCGGCTTTGACGGCATCGCCGATCTTAAGTTCTGACGAGAAACCAACGGCGTGATCGACGCCATCGTCGGCTTTGATCCGTCCGCCGCCGATCGAGGAAACTGCATTTCCCAGCACCTGCGTATCAACGCTGTTCAAAAAGCCCGGCGTTTCGGCTCTTATTGGAAGTTCTACAATTTCCTTCGAAAACAGACGTTCAGGATCGTCGCAAATCGACGGGTCACCTCCCTGACACTGGACATTGAGGCGAAGGCGTTCAAGAGCCTCGCCGCTCTCGACCCTAGAAGTGCAAATCTGTTTAGCCGACTCGAAATCGTCCGACTTACCTGTCAACAAAAGCATCCGGGCGGACAGTTCGAGCGACAGTTCCCACGCCGGTCGGGCTGCCACCTCGATCTCGTTTCGTAGGATCTTGATGCATTCGTAAACCTCGAGCGCATTGCCGACATATTTCCCAAGCGGCTGGCTCATGTCCGATATGACCGCCTGCGTTTGTACCTCGAAACGTTTGCCGGTCGCCACTAACGCCTCGGCAAGAGCGACCGCGTCGTCGAAAGATTTCATGAAAGCTCCTGAGCCGGTTTTCACGTCCAGGATCAACGCGTCCAGGCCCTCGGCGAGTTTCTTCGACATTATCGACGCAACGATCAGAGGAATGTAAGGGATCGTTGCGGTCGCGTCGCGGAGTGCGTAAAGTTTCCGATCCGCGGGCGCAATGTCCGCAGTTTGTCCCGCCATCGCGAAGCCGCATTTATCGACGACCGAATGAAAGTCCTCCTTCGAAAGCTTTACATTGTACCCGGGAATCGATTCGAGCTTGTCGAGCGTCCCGCCAGTGTGGCCGAGCCCTCGGCCGGAGATCATCGGCACTGCAACGCCGCACGATGCGACAAGCGGTGCTATGATCAGAGAAGTCTTATCGCCAACGCCTCCGGTGGAATGCTTGTCCGCTTTCGGCACGGTGATCTTGGAGAAATCGAAGATCTTACCCGAATGCAGCATTTCGCGAACGAGCGCTTCCTCTTCCTGCTCGTTTAACCCGCGAGTGAACATCGCCATCAAAAGCGCGGAAATCTGGTAATCCGCCCACGAGCTGTCGCAAACCCCGTCGATGAAAAGTTTGATCTGCTCAGGCAAAAGCTCGCCGCCGTCGCGTTTAATGCAGATGATGTCCTGTGGGCGCATCAATAGCGTTCAGAGTACAGGCTTTACCCTGCATTTTCCAAACAAAAACGCTCGTTGGTGCTTGTACTCTAAACTTTTGCCAGCATTACGACCGCGTCGGCACGCACTGCACGTCGTTCGCCGACGGCGTCGACACCTTCGCCGGTTTTTGCTTTCACGTTTACATTGTTCGGGTCTGTTTCCAGCACCTCGGCGATGCCGGCCCGCATTTCATCGATGTACGGGCGGAGCTTCGGTTTTTCGAGATGCACGGTCGAATCGACGTTCACGATCTCAAACCCCTTGTCTTTCATCAGGCCGACGACGTATTTAAGAAATATAAAGCTTTCGGCATTACGCCAGCGTTCCTCGTCGCTCGGAAATTGTTTTCCGATATCCCGGAGCGATAGTGCTCCGAGGATCGCGTCGCAAAGTGCGTGAACGAGAACGTCCGCATCTGAATGTCCCTCGGCGCCGAGCTCGGATTCGATCCGTACGCCGCCAATGACTAGCGGCCGCCCCTCAACCAACCTGTGAATGTCGCTGCCGAGTCCTATCCTGAACATTTAAGTACTGTAAGAAGCGGGGGCAGGCCCCCTTCCCGACTGCGAGTAGTAACCTTGAAACATCCTTATCATCTAGCTGCCTAAATTATGCGAGTTCAACTACAAAGTCTGCAGTAAGGAAGGGGCCTGCTTCCTTATCTTTCCAAAAATCTCTGAGCAATAAGCAAATCGTCAGGGTGCGTGATCTTAATGTTGCGCGAACCACCTTCGATGATCGAGATCGGATGGCCGAGTTTTTCGACCAGGTAACATTCGTCGGAGACGGATTCATCGAGTGCAACGGCTTCGAATGCCGCCCGCAAAACTTCGATCCGAAAAGCCTGCGGTGTCAACGCGCGTCGAAGGTGTGTTCGATCCAGCGTCGCGGCGATCTCACCGCCTCTAATAGTTTTGATCGTATCGGTCACGGGAGCGACCAAACAAGCGGCTCCGAACTCGGCCGCCTTCGATATCGTCGCGTCGATCTCTTCCGGCGTCACCAGCGGACGAGCGCCGTCGTGAACCGCGACGACTGCGGTTTCGTTGCGAACCATACCGAGGCCGTTTCGAACCGATTCCGCGCGCGTCGCTCCGCCTTCGACTACTTTGCTTACCTTTTGTAACTTGAACTTCTCGACGATGGTCTGGAACTCATCGATACTATCCCGCGCAATAACCAGAACGATCGAATCGACGGACTCCGCCGCCTCGAACCGCTCTATCGTGTGTGCGATCAGAGGCTTACCGTTGATTTCAACAAACTGTTTTGGTTTTTCCGAATTGAAACGCGTTCCGGAACCTGCGGCAACGATTATCGCTGTGTTCACTAGGTTTCGATCTCTTCGATGATGGTGGACTGGCGCAGCTCGCGGGTTGCGCGTCGGAAGCCGAGCGAGCGCGAATCGTGGATCGCAACGTTGCTTTCCCCATTTTCACCTTCGTGCTGCTGCTTCTCTTCCCATAGCTTGCCGAAGATCATCTTGCCGGCGGTGGTCTGCAGAACGCTCGTTACGGCGATGTCGGCGGTCTTGCCGATCAGGCGGCGGGCGTTGTCGATCACCACCATCGTACCGTCGTCAAGATAGGCGACGCCCTGGTTGTATTCTTTTCCTTCCTTCAGAACAAATACTCGCATTGCTTCGCCCGGAAGCACGACCGGCTTCACGGCGTTGGCGAGTTCATTGATGTTCAGCACCTGAACCCCGCGAAGCTGCGCGACCTTGTTCAGATTGAAATCATTCGTAACAATAACCGCGTCGAGCTGTTTGCCAAGCTCGATCAGCTTAAGGTCGACTTCGCGTACCGACGGGAAATCTGTCTCGACGATCTGCACGTCGAGCTTGCTGTTGTTGCGCAGGCGTTGAAGCATATCC
>JAICPV010000313.1 GCA_025929655.1 Pyrinomonadaceae bacterium | reverse complement strand
TCACTATGTGTCCTTCGCGTTTATTGCGTGACTCTTCTAAAAATTGAATAGCCGATTCGTGGTCGTCAAGGGCCAAATAAAAAGCAGCGGTCATATACGAGGTGACAGCCGCCCGCGCTTCCCTTGTGGTGGCTCGACGCAGAAAGGCGTGCCATCCGCCTTCTTCAAATGCCGAGCGGCTAGCGGCGGCGATTTCCCGCGCGCCGCATAACGCGAGAAAACTGAAGTATGCGTCGACACCCGCCGAGAAATCCCGCTTCATTTCATAGGCGAAAGAAAGAACGAGTAATGCCGCCGTAAAATCTTTGTCGAGCTCCAGGATCTTCCTTGCTCTATCGATACACTCGTCATAACGACGAGTAAAATAAAGATGGAAGGGATATATCCAATTGGCAACCGGTGACAACGGATCGAGTTCGCTCGCCTTCCGAAACTCGCTCTCGGCCTCCGCATGGCGGCCAAGCTGCGTCAGAAAGCCTCCGTAGTACTGGTGCGCGATAGAATTGTTCGGGTTCAGCTCTATAGCACGCTTCAATTCCTTTTCAGCCTCGGCGAAGTTCCAATCGAATTCTCCCAACACCAGACCGAGCGAGAGGTGGGCATCGGCGGACGACGGGTCGAGCGCAAGTGCCTTTAACGCGGCCTCTTTCGCCTTCGGCATTCCGTCGAGGGGCGGAACAGGCCCAAATTCCGTAAGAAACACGTGGGCGTCCGCCAATCCCGCGTAGGCGGCCGCGTATTCGGGATCGATCTCGATCGCGCGGTTAAAAAAATCCAAAGAGCGATGGAAATCGTCGGGAGTGAACTTATTGAAAAAGAACTTTCCCCGCAGGTAAAGCTGGTAGGCATCGACGTCGCTGGCACGCTGCTTTAGATCGCCGAGCGATGTCATCTCTTCCTGTTCTTTCGATCTACCGAGCAGCTTTGCTTTCAATGCGTTCACGACCGCGAGGGTGATCTGATCCTGTACGTCGAACAGGTCGCTCATATCCGCGTCGTATTTATCCGACCAGACGTGGTAGCCGTCAAAAACATTTATGAGCTGGACCGTGATCCGCATTCGCTCGCCAAATTTGCGGACGCTCCCTTCTACGACGTGCTGAACATTCAGGATCGATCCGATCT
Source organism: Pyrinomonadaceae bacterium (assembly GCA_025929655.1). GTDB lineage: Bacteria > Acidobacteriota > Blastocatellia > Pyrinomonadales > Pyrinomonadaceae > OLB17. The sequence goes on along the minus strand of JAICPV010000313.1, from coordinate 2,728 downwards.
CACTGATCGGCAAATTCTTATCTTTGAACGAGAACGCCGAACTTCGCGCAACGACTTTAAGGTCGTTCAGTTTCGCAAGTGTGTTTATCAACTCCTCAGCCAAACCGTCACAGAAGTATTCGTCGTCCGGATCACGGCTGAGATGCGCGAAAGGAAGTACGGCGACCGACGCTAGCGGCGCCTCCGCCGTTCGGTGAGACGCCGACCGAAACATATTATCTGAGCTGAATTCGGGCGGGACGAACGGCGTAGCATTCGGAGCGACACTCGTATGCAAGATCGCCGTCGCGGACTCTCCAACATCAAAGCTTTCACCCGATACACCGAGAACCAGGGGGCTGCCGTCTTCGAGACAGAAGCTCAGGGTGTCGTCATAGTAATCGCGGCGGCATTCCGGGCAGCGTTTCATATCGTGGAGCGGTTTGGACGAACGCCCTGATTATAAGTGCAAAACGAATTTCGTGCGAACTTTTCAGCTAGCGAAAGCTCGTGAGGGTGCGAAAGGCTTAAGAATTTGAAGATGCACTCGAAACCGGCAGTGGATGGATCTTGGAGACATTAACGCCCTCGTTTTTTAGATCGTGGGCTTTGGATCCGGAATTCGCCAAAAGTATTATCGAACGGACTTGAAGATCTGCGAGAATCTGTGCCGCAGGTTTGTAGCTACGCGCATCGGCGGAATAGCCTGCCAACTCATACGCTCTTGCCTGGCCGTGCTCTTTCTTAAAAGGAATGCTCTCGATCAGTGCGAGATGGCCGTTACCCTTCCCTTCCTGATCCAGCCAGATGATCACGCCGCGGCCGGCTTCCCGGACCATGCTCTGTGCGGCTTCCATCTCCTCGCGGCAAGTGCATTCCACGCTGTTGAAAACATGAGCGCCGATACAATGCGAATGCACGCGGCAAAGCACATCGTCACCCGCCACGTCGCCCATCACCAACGCGATCGACTCCCGCTGGCCGTCGTAATAAAGGATCTCGGCGAACGTGCCGAATTTGGTTTCGAGGCTGCGTTCGCCGAGACGTTTGATCATTATCGAATTCTTACGGCCTGCGTCCTCTGTCTCCCGACTGCTCGATCTCTCGATTCAATTCCACCATATCCACGCTCGAGGCCGAATCACCGATCAGATGTTTTGCGAAATAGTCGGCCCGGACCCAGAAAAAGTAGTTGGTCGCATTGCCGAAGCCGTGACGCTTGCCAGGGATCACCAGCATATCGAAACGCTTGTTCGCGCGGATCAGCGCGTCCGCCATCCGCAAGGTCCCGGCCGGATGAACGTTGTTGTCGATGTCGCCGGTCGCAAGCAGGAGGCGGCCCTTCAGATTTTTGGCAAGGTCGGAATTCTTATCGATGTCGTATTCGAACTTGACGTTCCCGTCTTTGTCGACAACCTCCCGTACGCCGTCGTGTTTTTCGCTCCATGCACGGTTGTAGATATTGTTTTCGTGATTGCCCGCCGATGATACTGCTACCTTAAAGAAATCCGGATAAACCAGCATCGCAGCGGTCGACATGAACCCGCCGCCCGAATGCCCATAGATGCCGACCCTGTCGATATCGATGAATGGCATCCTGCGCGCGAGCTGCTCGATCGCTGTTTTCTTGTCAGCCAGGCCGTAATCGCGCAGGTTTCCGTAGCCGTAATTGTGGTACCACTTGGACCGCTGCGGATTGCCGCCTCGGTTGCCCACTTCGATGACAATGAACCCGAGCTGGGCCAAAGTTACGCGGTCGTTTCGCGGAGTGAAGGCCTTTGTCACGCTCTCGGTCTGCGGGCCGGGATAAACGTAGGCGACGATCGGATATTTCTTGTTCGGATCGAAGTCGAAGGGTTTGTACATCACGCCGTAAAGATCGGTGATCCCGTCGTCCGCCTTGACCTTGAAGGTTTCAGGGAATTTGTAACCGGACTCCATCATAGTCGAAACGTCCGCCGACTCGAGCGACATTATCTTATTGCCGTTTTGATCGTAAAGCGCGGATTCGGGCGCGGTATTCACCCGAGATCCGTTGCTGACGAAATAGCGGCCGGAATCCGAGATCGAAACAGTGTAAGTGGCATTGCCCGCGTTCAGGAGCCTCATGCACTGGCCATTGCACTCCGGCCCGTTTCCGTTGCCGTCGAGCCCGATGCGATAAAGATGTTCGTAATACGGATCCTCATTAGGCTCTCTGCCATTGGCCATAAAGTATATGGTCCGCGTTTTTTCATCGATCCGCTCTATCGAATCCGAATAAAACTCACCGGAAGTTATCTGATTCTTAAGCTTGCCGTCGCCGTCAAACAAATAGTAATGTCCCCATCCGTCGCGCTCAGACCAATGAACGATCTCCTTGCCGTTGTTGATCAGCCAAAGCGGTTTGTATTCGATATAGGTGTTTAGCCGTTCCTCGATCAGCGTTTTGACCTCGCCGGTCGTGGTGTCGGCGACCGCCACGTCTACTCGGTGCATATCGCGGCTGGTGCGGTTGAAGTAGAGTTTGTCGCCGCTGTCGCTGAGCCACTTCGGCTCGACACCCGCCGTCTGCGGGCCGCCGCCTTGCTGTTGCTGCTGTTGTTGCTGCTGCTGGTCTTCGGTCCGGTCTATCTGTATCACGCGTGCGCGTTCGCGGTCCAAATGAGTTACGGGCGCGGTATAGATAGAGACCTGCTGGTCTTTGAACCGGTCGCTCTTCACTTTCACCCGTGATTTCGCGACGAGATCGAAGACCTCGATAGCGGAT
>JAICPV010000600.1 GCA_025929655.1 Pyrinomonadaceae bacterium | reverse complement strand
GATGATAAGTGCCTTCCGGAAGTAGTCGATAATACTTTCCGCCTGTCTCAGCGGGATCTCGGCGGGTAAGCAGCCGAGGCTCGTCTTCGCTTGTCTTCCACGGCCCGTTCGGGTCTTCGATGCGCATGTTTAGTATGCGGCCGTCACCATCCATGTCCTGCCTCTCTAGCCCGTACGGGTCCTCCTCGTCGTAAGGATACGGGCGGGTGCCGCTGCGTATGATCTTCGGCTTGTCAGCGAGCGCCCATTCCGCGCCGTCTGGGTTGACTCGGGGCATCAAGTAGAACGCGCGCGTGTCGACGGCACGCGTGACGTTTTCATCCTTGCCGTATGCCGAAGTGAGGCGGTGCAGGATATACAAAACGGCGGCGGAGGCGCTGACCTCGCTAGCGTGTATGTTGCCGTCGCACCAGAACGCCGGCTTATCGGATGCTTTGCCCGTAGCAGAGTTGGTGACCTCTACCAACTTGATATCCCGGCCCTCGTGGCTTTTGCCCGCATCGAGGACGGTTACAAGGTCGGGAAACTCGGCGGCATAGGCAGCTAACAGTTGGCATAGCTCGTCGTATCGGTAGTAGCGGTCGAAACTCACAGAAGGCATGGGCGATTATAACCGCGCTAAACTGTCTGCTGTGCAAGCAGTTAAGATTATTCCACTCGGCGGCTGTGGAGAAATAGGCAAGAACATGACAGTCGTCGAGCAGGGCGGAGACATCATCGTGATCGATGCCGGGCTGAGCTTCCCGACGGACGACATGCATGGCGTCGACATCGTCATTCCCGACTTTAGCTACCTCATCGCCAACAGAGACCGCGTTCGAGGCATCCTACTCACGCACGGTCATGAAGACCACGTCGGAGCCTTACCGTACGTCCTACAAGAGTTGCAGGTGCCTGTCTACGGGAGCAGGCTCACGATCGAGTTGGTGAAGCGCAAACTGCTGGAGAGGTTCGCGGAGCGAGACTTGGACCTGCGGGTGTTCGAAAAGGAAAAGTCTTTTAAGGTAGGCAACTTTGAGATCGAGCCCATTTTCGTGACGCACAGCCTGCCCGATGCCTATGCATTCGCGATCTGGACGGAAGTCGGCATCGTTTTGTTTACAGGGGATTTCAAATTCGATTTTACGCCGATCGACGGGCGGCTCTCGGAGATTTCCAGATTCGGTGAGTTGGGTGATGAAGGCGTTGTTTTGTTGTTGAGCGATTCAACGAATGCCGAGTCTCCGGGCTGGAGCCCGAGCGAGCGGTCAGTGGCTCCAAACTTGAAGCGGGCGTTTCAGGAGGCAACGGGCAGGGTCCTACTGACGACTTTCGCGAGCAGTCTACATCGGCTGCAGCAGGTATTCACGGTTGCGCACGAAACGGGAAGGAAAGTTGCGATCGCCGGCCGGCGAATGGACATCAACACACAAATCGCGACAGAGAAAGGTTTTCTCAAGATGCCGGAAAACACTTACATTCGGCTGAACGACCTGGATAGATACGACGATGACCGCGTCGTT
>JAICPV010000104.1 GCA_025929655.1 Pyrinomonadaceae bacterium | reverse complement strand
GTTTCGCCTTGCCCGGATCCGTTTGAACGGTTTCCGTTTCGTGCGAGGTCGAATGACACGAAAGCGTCTGCTTTTCGGCTTCCGGTTCGTGGTGCGGGCAAAGGCATGCGCCGAACGTAGAAAAGACCAGCGACGCACAAGAAAGCAAGATAAACAAAGTTTGCTTTGCTCGGCGGTTCATTTGGCCGAATCTTATCGATTTTTGTGTCTTAATACTGTTCGGCATCTGACAATCTGATTTTAACGTATCTCAAACGTAAAAGTCGCCCATTTCGATTCGTAATTGAGCTTCGGATCGTCCAGGCGGCTCATCTGAATGAACTTCACGTACCATTTTCCCGGGCTAGTAAGTATGACGCGTGCAATGCCTTTCTTGTTTGTACGCAAATTCTCACCGGCACGTAGATTGGTGCCATCGTCGTAACCGGTCATAACGAACTGATCCGCAAGCGGCTTGCCATCCTTCAAACACTGAAACTCGAATCTGTCGCCCCTCTTTAGCTTATATGGATTGTTTATCGGGACTATTTCTACGGGATAGCCAAGGACCTTTTTGAAATTCTCCGACTGCGAGTTTCCAGCTTGAAATAGTGTTTTGACGTGTTTGGAATATCGCTCGCGTACATTCTTGTCTAGCTCATTGTCACGTTTCCGTTGGGCCAATGTATCCGGAATACCGTCATGATCCAGATAATCGTTGAAATCCTTCGCGGAAAGATCTATTTCCCGGGTCATTGTCGAAATGCCGGCAAGGTAGTTTCCAGCTTCGGTCGGCGTTAAGCTCAAATATCCGGTTTTATCGTCCTTCGAATAATCGGCCTCTGCGAACTTCGATACCTGGCCGGACGGAGCCACGACGGATCGATCAGCCAGGCGAGCGAAATTGACAGCTCCTTCGCTCGCCTGGAAAGATCCATTCAGGATGCTGATCTTTACGGGTTGGCCTACTGCGACGAAATAGTTTTCAAGCCGCAGAAATAGATCGTGTGCGAAGAGTGTTCCGGTCAATAAACAACCCACCGCGATCGCCGTAAACAGTTTTCTTTTCATTTATCTCCTAATGGCCGCCCTGGTGTTCAGCCGAATAACCCCACTGCTGCTGCCATTGGCGCATCTGCTGTATCTCTTTTTCCTGCGCTGCAATTATCTCACGTGACAGCGTTTTTATTTCCTCATGTTTCGCGTTTTGTTCGGACAGCCGCGACATGTCCACTGCCGCCTGGTGATGCTCGATCATATGTGAGATGAACATCTGGTCGTAAGCGTCGCCCTTTTTATCTCGCAGCGACGAGGTCATTTCGCTCATCGGCATTTCGTGGGTCGCTGCGGGTTTTGCGGGCCCGAACCAGCTATTCGCCGCCAAAGCGACCAGCAGTCCGCCGATAAAAAATCCTATCAATCCGTAGAGTAATGGTTTCGTTTGCATGATATTTGTACCTTATAACATCCTCGAAATCGCGTCCGCGAGCTCGTCCGCTTTTTCGTCCGTTTTCCCCGCTGCACTGTGACCCGAAAGGCAATGCTTCGCGTGATCGCGGACCAACTCGACCGCGACTTTATCCAGCGCCGAACGGGCTGCTGAGATCTGCGTCAAAATGTCGATGCAGTATTTGTCGTCCGCGACCATTTTCCCGAGGCCGCGAATCTGTCCTTCAATTCGATTCAACCGCTTCAGCAGCCGGTCCTTGTTTTCGTCGTATCCGTGTGCCATATCAGTGACATGCGTGCCCTTCGCCGTGCGCCGGATGATACTGCATGGTCAAGGCGTGCCCTTTGTTTCGGTTAAGCAGATATTGATTCACCGGCAGAGCCGCGAAAAATGCTGCCGTGAGCGCTACCGGCATGCTGATCCAGAAAAGCGGATCCACAAGCCCCGCATCCATTGCTCCCGGTATCACCAACATTACGAGATTATCTACCGCTTCCATCGTGGCGATCGAAAGCGTATCGGCTGCGAAAACGATCGAAAGCGCTTTCAAAAACCCGAGCCCGGCCTTCAGCAGTGGAAATGTGGAAAGCGTGAATCCGAAGACGAATGCCAAAACTACGGCCAAGCCAAGTGTCGCCCAATTGCTCAAACCTGCGGCGGTTCCAATGACAAGTCCGGCAACTTCCCCGATCGCACAGCCTGTCAGGCAGTGAAGTGTTGCGCTGATCGCCATCGACCTTGACGCTATGTTCGAGTGATCGTGCGAATGTAAATGATGTTCCATAACTTAAAGATCCTCCTATACCCCCCTAGGGTATGTGGGATCGGAGCGGTTTGTCAACCATTAAATTACCGTGTGGTATTATTCTTCGGTTTCGAGGACATATGAGCAAAGACAACGGTGTGATTGCGATATTGAAGCTTTACGAGCTTCGCCGAGACCCTGAAATGCGTGCCGCAAGGCAATGGTATTTTTCGCAGTTCGCGCCGCGATCGGCGATGGACATCGTCGCGCTTTATCGTGGCGGCGAGCGGGCGAGCGCCAATTTCCGGATGGTCGTTTCATATTGGGATACCGCCGCTTCGCTCGTACTTAACGATGGCATCGACCGGAAAATGTTCCTCGATGCAAATTCCGAGCACATCTTTGTTTACGCGAAGATCGCCAATTTTCTGCCAGACGTGCGGCAAATATTCCATGAGCCGGATCTTTTCAATCATCTCGAAAAACTGTGCAGAGCTATGCCGGATTTTGAGGCAAAAATGATCACGCGCAAGAAACTGATCGAACTCTGGACGCAGAGTAGTATAGATACGCAAAAAACAGTTCTTGATACGTCGACTGATAAGAGATCGGAAGATCGAATTCAGGAGCTAAAATGAACATCAAACAGTTTTTGAGCGGCATATTGTTAACGGGCATCCTTTCGCTCGGCGTTTTCGGAAGTACAGTTTCGGGACGTATTACCAGCGTTGCGGTGGACCCGAGTGATCCGAGCGGCAATACAATATACGTTGGAACTGCGAACGGCGGCGTTTGGAAAACCACCGACGGTGTTTCGTACGTACTCCAGATCGGCCTTGATGCGGTTCAGTTGTTACTCACCCGGTGACAACTCGAAGCTTTTAGTTTGCGGCATAGCGTGCTATAAATGAAACGATTTATGGCACGCTACGTAATAAAGCGCGATCAGAATTCCCTTCCGGAAAGACTAACCAGATATAAGAGCGAGCTGAACGAAGAGCAGTTTCGCGTGGTAACCGCGCCGCCAAAGGCGACGCTCGTGGTCGCCGGAGCCGGAAGCGGCAAAACGCGTGCGATCACCTATCGCGTCGCTTACCTGATCGAACAGGGCGTCTCGCCGCAGCGGATCTTACTTGCCACGTTCACGAACCGCGCAGCGCGCGAGATGCTGCGGCGTGTCGAGAACCTCACCGGCTCGCAAAACGTTCATCGTGTTTGGGGCGGGACGTTTCATCGCATTGCTAATTTGATCTTGCGTCGTCACGGCGTCTCGCTCGGTTACGATTCGAATTATTCGATCCTCGACAGCGAAGACGCACGCGGGTTGATCAACATCTGCGTCGACGACGCCGCTATCGACACGAAAGCGAAACGCTTCCCGAAAGCGGAGGTCATGCAGGACATCATCTCGTTCGCCAACAACACCGACCTTCCGATCGAAAATGTGATCGCCGGACGGTATCCGTATTTCGAAATGCTCACGGCGCAGATCAAGCGTGTCGATTCGATATATCAATCGCGGAAACACGAGCGCAACGTGATGGATTACGACGACCTGCTATTGAATGTCAAAAAGCTTCTCGTCGAGAAACCCGAGATCGCCGATATCTACGCCGAACAGTTCCAGCACATCCTGGTCGACGAGTATCAGGACACGAACAAGCTGCAGGCGGAGATCATTGACCTGCTCGCGGTGAAACATCGAAATGTGATGGTCGTCGGCGACGATGCCCAGTCGATCTTCGCATGGCGCGGTGCGGAGTTCACCAACATTTATGAATTCCCGAAACGCTATCCGGAAACGCAGGTTTTTAAACTCGAAACGAACTACCGATCGACGCCGGAAATCCTCGGCCTCGCGAATGTTTCGATCGCACATAATCGAAAGCAGTTTCCAAAAATGCTAACGGCTGTGAAACGCAGCCGGGATTCCAAGCCGGCTCTCGTTCCTTGCTCGGATGTCGAGCAGCAATCGGCTTTCGTCGCATCCCGCATTCTCGAGCTTCGCGACCAAGGCACCTCGCTCGAAGACATCGCCGTGATGTACCGGTCGCATTATCATTCGATCGAATTGCAGCTAGAGCTCTCGCGTCGGAATATCCCTTATCGCGTCCAATCCGGTGTCCGATTTTTTGAGCAGGCGCATATCAAGGATGTGATCGCGTACCTGCGGATCGTGGTAAATCCGCGTGACGAGCTTGCCTGGAAACGCGTGTTGAAGATGATCCCGGGCGTGGGTAATGCGACGGCAAATCGCGTGTATGAACAGATCGCCTTGTCAGAACCGCCTGTGTTAGCGGGCAGCCAGCTATTACCCCACGGTTTTCCTGAGAGCGAATCGGGTTTACCGATCACGAATGTTTTGCGTTCTTCGAACGCATTGCACGCGAGCCGCATGCGGTCCCAGCCATTTCGCGATTTCATTTCGATGATCGAACTGATCTCTTCACAGGAAAACCGCGACAAGCCAGCAAAACAGATCGCACTTATCCTCGAAAACGGCTACGAGCAATATCTCCTCGAGAATTACGAGAACGCAGATGTGCGTGTCGAAGACATCAAAGGCCTGGCCCTTTACGCCCAGCGATACGATTCGACGGAGACATTTCTATCGGAGCTCGCATTGCTTTCCACCGAACGTTTCAAAGAGCCGCAGCCGCTCGTTGGCGAAGAAGTCGTCGAGGGCGGCGAGGAGGACGAACTTCTGACGCTCACCAGCGTCCATCAAGCCAAGGGCCTCGAATGGAAGGCGGTCTTCATCATATGGGCCGCGGAAGGGAAATTTCCCTCGCCTAAATCGCTCCGGGAGGTCGACGCGGAAGAGGAAGAACGCCGCCTTTGGTACGTCGCCGTGACGCGCGCAAAAGACGAGCTTTACCTAACCTATCCGCTCATCATGACCGACTACAATCGCCAGGCGGTTCTTCAAAAGCCATCGAGATTCATCACCGAATGCCCGCCTGCATTGTTCGAAGTTTGGGATCTTGAAGAGGAATCCCCGCTCGTGGAAACGCGAGCCGCCAGTGCATCTGAATTTATCAATTGATCCGCTCAGGGCTATTTCCGGGCCAAGAGCCGTGTTAAGATACACACGCAGAGATTCCCATATTTTCGACTATCCCCGATCTGTCCTGCTATGAAATATTGCCCGACGTGCGAGACGCGCTATGACGAAGACATCCTGCGTTTTTGTATGAAGGACGGCACGCCGCTGATCGATGAAGCGGAGCCGAAGTTCACCGAGATGCCTAGCGAAAGCGTCGCGTCTGACGATGATGATCCGGGCGAGGTCACGGTAATTAGAAGAAAGGGCGAGATCCCGATCCCGCCGCCGCAAATGGACGAGGAAGGCGGACTGATCCCGCCGGAGCCCGAGTATCGCCCGGAGGAACCGGTATTTCGTCCAAAAGAAGAGCCTGCACCGCGGATCGTGGTCCCGATGAATGAGCCGCGTCCGCAGGCGCGTGTGATACCCCCTTATCAACCGCCGCCGAAATCGAACACGCTGAAAGTGGTAGTGCTGACGATCTTTGGAACTTTGGCACTTCTTGTTGTAGGAGCTTTGGGGTTTTGGGCGCTTTCGCGTGGCCTTTCGGAAAACGGGAATTCGAACCTGGAAAACGTGAATGCGAACGTGAACATAAACACGAATCTTGGATTCGATTCGAACTTCGCATCGAACGGGCTGTTCGATCCGAACTCGAACGTGAACGCGAACCTAAGATCGCCGACACCCACGCCTCGTCCCAGTCCGTCACCGTCGCCTTCCGCATCTCCAACGCCGGATGACGATGACGACGATCTGCCGACGCCAACGCCACGTCCCTCGCCTTCGGCCCCGACGATGACGCCGACAAACAGGCCGTCACCGACGCCGCCTCGGATGCTCCCAACGAACAGGAATGCAAACCGGCCGACGAATAATTAAAGTAGAACCCAGACTGTGAGGAAGGACTAAATTTGAGCTTGAGGCTAATGAGAAATGTTGGCCCGCTCGTAACCCTGCTTTAATTCTCCGGACAGCTCGTTTAGCCCTCACTTAAGGTCACGCTTCCGCCAAAGCGTTTTCCACCGCCCGTCGTGGATCGATCACGCCCCACCCCTGACGGTCGACCTCGTGGCCGGGCAGCCGTTCTGCGGTTTCTATCAGGATGCGTTTGATCTGCTGCGGTGTGAGCGAAGGATTCGCTTCGATCATCTGTGCCGCAACGGACGAGACGATCGGAGCGGAAAACGAGGTCCCGTCCACGTATTTGTAATGTTTCGTGATCACATTCTCGCGTCGGATCTTCAGAAGGATAAGTTGGCGAATGCTGTGGACCGCACGGTCCAATGCAGCTTCAAGGTCTTGGTCGACGCCGGGATTTGACCGGATAATGTCGTACAGATCTTCATCTTTCGCCTTGTCCAGTTTTTCGAGTAACGCGGCCTGCTGAGCCGTCGGCGTATTCGGCAGAATAGGAGCCGGCACCCAGATCGACGGTGCGATCACCTCCGGTTTTTGAAGGCCGTCTATCGTCGGGCCATAAGACGAACGGTACATTCCGCGTCGGGAACGGTTCATCGAATTCTGATCGTCCAGTCCGCCGACCGCTATACACGACGGCGCGCTCGCCGGCGGCACGACCGGATGGTTTGGCAAATGGCCGGCGTTTCCGACCGCGCAGACGACGAGAATACCGGCACGCGTACATTCCTCGACAAGCTGCGAAAGCGGGTCGTCCAGATAGCTTCGTTCTTGGTCGCCGCCAGCGGAAACGTTCGCAATTCGTATGTCGAATTCTTCGCGATGATCGAGGATCCACTCCAACCCTTCTCGAATGTTCTCGTCCGTTATTCGGCCGGTTCGAGCAAGCTTGACCAGTACCACGTCAGCCTCGGGTGCGAGGCCGCGGTAAAACCCGTTCGAGAGTGCGCCGTTCCCGGCGGCGACGACCGACGTCATCATCCCGTGCCAGCTCGCGACGTCCGGTTTGAAGAGCGTTTCAAGCTGCCCGTCGCTCTCGAGCATGTT
>JAICPV010000465.1 GCA_025929655.1 Pyrinomonadaceae bacterium | reverse complement strand
CGAGGGCAGCACGCGCGACTGCCTTAGTTTTCGGAATAATCCGCTCGGCTGGAAAGACCTTGCGGCAGTCTTCCTGGTTAGGGTTCAGTTTTTCGTTATGAAAAAAGACTTTGACGGTCATTGTTTCCTGTGAAAAACCAGGAACGCAGACAAACAATACACCAACTATGAAAAACACATGTTTCATATTCACTCGTCACCGAACTTGGCGCGCCAAATCGGTGCGATCTGCTCCATCACTTTGCAGTCGCAATAGCCGCCGTTGCGGTTCAGCCAATTCGTCAGCTTCGGAAAATCGAGATTGTTCTCCATCATGAAACGCATCGAGTATTGCAGGCTGTGGTTACACTCGTTTTCGAACAGCTCGTCCTCGACGAAATCGAGCAACTCGCTTATCGTATGCTGCTTTGCCGGCAGCGAATCGAGGAACGCCTGCAGCTCTTCGCCGCTCAGTTGTTCGAGATTTTCGATCTCGCGTTTGCGCAATATCGGCATAAAGATCGAGGTCCTCGGTTGCTGAGGACCTCTTCATTCTAACATTGCGTTCGAAGCCGCTTCACTTGAGCCTTTCCAAAACCCCCTTTCGTTTCACGATATTTTTGTAATCCCACTGAATGGTTTTTGCCTTTCCGAGCCATCGCTTCAATTCTTTCTTGTCAACCTCGCCCGCTTCGTTATAAAAGATCGAGGCGTCCTTGAATTTTGCGCCTCGGACGCTCAAACCGTCCTCTTTAAAATCCGCTCCGCTCCAAAACATCAGCCTGATACCAGCCTTTTGCCGGCTGTAACCGACGATCGGGTTGCCGTCGAGGAACCACACCGGATGAGCGTGCCAGATCTTGTTCTCGGCTTCCGGCAATGCGCGGTCGATCTCCCGGGCAAGCAGGTCGCAGATGGCTCTATCGTTATCGGAAAGAGCGTTGTTGTATGCTCTTATTTGTTCGTTCATATGCAGTTCCGTTTGTTCCTATTAACGATTGGCGGCTGCATTGGCAGACGAAGCGAGCAAGGCTTCAAGCCGATCGTAACCGGCCGAGAGGCCGTCTTCCATGGGTGATGCCAGAACTGCTTCGCGAGCTTCGTACGAATCGTATTTCATTACATTTCGAAACGCGGTTTTGCCGCTGCGGTCTTCGAACGTTGTAGTTGCGACAGCACCGCCGGGATACCAGGACTGGTCGAACTTTTCCGTTGCGACGTACTTGTTTGGCGAGTCGACTTCGAGAAACTCCCCGCCCATGCCCATCTCGTCTCCGGTCTTTGCCTTTTTCCAAACGTAGCGATATTTGCCCCCGACGCGAAGGTCGATCTCGCAAATCGGCATCGTCCACCCGTCGGGGCCGAGCAGCCACTGCCGTACAAGCTCGGGTTTTGTGTGTGCATCGAAAACCATCTCTACGGGCGCGTCAAATGTTCTCGATATTACCAACTCCGTCTCGCCTCTCGCTTCCACTTTCAGGTCACTCATCTTTTCTTCTCCTTCGTTCTTCTTTTTTCCGATTTCATCACTTCTAGCAGGTCATCCAATCGTCCGTAATTCGATTCCCAGAATTCCCTATACTTTTCGAGCCAGGCATTCGCTTCCGCCATCGGAGCGGCTTCTATTCGCCGCGGCCGCCGCTGCTTGTCGATTTCCTTTGTGATCAGCCCTGCACGTTCCAGTACTTTCAAGTGCTTCGAGATCGCCGGCTGGCTGATATTGAAGGGCGTTACGAGGTCGTTGACCGACGCCTCACCCTTCGCCAAACGGGCGAGAATCGCCCTCCTCGTGGGATCGGCCAACGCTGCGAAAGTCGCGTCCAGTCGGCTCGATCGGGTTCGTGAATCCGGTGTCCTTAATATAACCACTTGGTTATATTATGCCGGAACAATGATCTTGTCAAGCAAGTTATTCCGTGATCTTTCGTCGTCAACCATGTTCTTTTTATACAACTGCGATCACAAGAAGGACATCTCAGTTGGTTCCCTACAAACCCTTAGAAACTTGAATGAAGAAATTTTTACTCCCATTGATATTTGTGTTTTCGGCATCGGCTTTTGGACAAAACGGTTTACCCCAGATAGACAGAACTGACGATATAAAGCAAGAAGCAAAATCGCCCGACCTAAGCAAATACACGGTCAAACAGGTTGGCGATGTATCCGTGGCGCGCGTTTTAGACGATGAGTTCGAGCGGCTCGGGTATAACGAACCGGCGCGGCTTTCCATTCTTGGCGATGTCGGCCGCGAGAATAACTGGAATCGAACCATCATTTTCAAAGGGCATTCCGATCCGAAAAATCGAGCATTCAATCGGGGGATCATTTCCTGGCAAGGCGAGCGACGAAGGAAACTCGACTCATATCTGAGACAACAGGGCTTGCTTGGCCGCGGCGACGATGCCGAGCTTCGCGGGATGGCTCGCTTCATGCACAGCGAACTTAAGGACGAGTTCCCCGAAGTTTACCAGGAACTTGCGGCTGCGAAAGACACTGCATCGGCATCAAATGCACTTCAAAAATACATAAAATACGTTCCGCAGCCTCCCTATAATTCGCCCGATTCCGAATTCAAAGTG
>JAICPV010000189.1 GCA_025929655.1 Pyrinomonadaceae bacterium | reverse complement strand
TTCGGATCCAGAGACAGCAAAAAGAAACCGGCACGACCGGGCAATTCCTGAGCACCGCGAAAGAATCTGAAATTCTCCAGCGCGGCGATCTGCTGCACGTCGATTTCGGCCTCAACTACATGGGCTTAAGCACCGACTGGCAAAAGCACGGTTACATTCTAAAAGAAGGCGAAAAAAATGCTCCGAACGGCTTGCGGTACGCCCTCATCATGACGACACGCCTCCAGGATATTTTGTTTTCTGTTGCGAGGCCCGGCATGACCGGCTCCGAGGTTTACGAAAAAACAATGGCCGAAGCGAAAAAACGCAGCCTCGACGCGATGATCTATTCGCACCCGATCGGCACGCACGGGCACGGCCTCGGGCCGTCGATCGATTTCCGCGGCAATATCGGCGGCGGCGGGAACAAGATCCTCGCAGGCTCTTATATGTCGATCGAGTTGAATACGTCTTCGGCAATACCAGAATGGGACGGCCAAAGGGTCACGATGATGGCGGAAGACGACGCCGTGATGACGACGGACGGGTACCGTTTCCTTCGCCCGAGGCAGATCGACCTTTATCTAATCAAGTGAGGTTTTCTACGTGATTTCGGTCGGAAAAGCTTTAAAGATAATCGACGAACACATCGAGCCGCTCGGGTCGGAGCGGGTGACGATCGACGAATGTGTCGGCCGCGTTTTGGCAGAAGCCATCGTCGCCGATTGCGACATGCCGCCATTCGACCGCGCTCAGATGGACGGCTACGCTCTTCGATCTCGCGATACCCGGAACGTGCCGGTCAATCTCGCGATCGTTGGCGAGGCGGCGGCAGGCCGCGGCTGGCACAAGCATCTCGAGCGCGGCGAGGCCGTCCGGATAATGACCGGAGCTCCAGTGCCCGACGGCGCGGATGCAGTCCAAAAGATCGAACTGACGAAGGAATATGACAGTATCGTTTCGCTGATCGACCGTGTCCCTAAAGGCCAGTTCATAGTTGAAAAAGGAAAAGAGATCCGCAAAGGCGATACGATCGTTACCGCCGGAACGCTTGTCACTCCGGAAATGCTGGCCACGCCGGCGGCGTTCGGCTATTCGAAAATAAAAGTGGCGAAACGGCCGCGCGTTGCGATCATTTCCACCGGATCGGAGATCGTTGAGATCGGAAAAAAACCAAAACGCGACCAGATACGTGATTCGAATTCGGTTCTGTTGAAATCGCTTTGCGAACGTGCCGGAGCGAATGTTGTCTCGTGCGCCTGTGCCCTTGACGACCTGGCGGAGCTCGTCGAACGGATCGAAAGCGACGCTGCGAACGCAGATGTCGTGATCACGACCGGCGGCGTCTCGGTCGGGAAATACGACCTAACGAAAGAAGCATTTGCAAAAGCGGGAGCGAAGATCCATTTCGACCGCGTCGCGTTAAAGCCGGGCAAGCCGGCCGTGTTCGCCAAGCGCCGGCGAAAGATTATTTTCGGGCTTCCCGGAAATCCGGTTTCCGCCGCAGTTACGTTCCACCTTTTCGTTCGCAGAGCGTTAGGGCTTCTTGAGTCGGCGGCGGACCCGGCGATGCGGCGCGGATTCGCCTCCATGTACGCACGGCTTCGCGGCAACAAGGGACGCGACACTTATTTCCCTGCCCGCTTGGTGAATTCCGCTGACGGAAAACTGGTCGCAGTTCCGCTTCCGTGGTCCGGGTCGTCGGATTTTGTATCGTTCGCGCATGCCGAAGCGTTGGTCGTCATTCCGAAGCTGACCACCTTCAACGAAGGCGACGTGGCGGACATTCTTTACTTATGAGCAATTTGTCACATTACGACGTGGAAGGGAAAGTGCGAATGGTCGACATTTCGGAAAAGGCGTCGACGGTACGCGAGGCCCGTGCATCGGCCCGTGTGATCGTTTCCAGCGAGACGATCGATGCTGTAAGGTCCGGAGCGAATCCGAAAGGCGACCCGTTCGAGATAGCTCGTATCGCCGGGATCCAGGCCGCAAAGAAAACCTCGGAGCTGGTTCCGCTTTGCCACCAGATCCAGCTCTCAGGCGTGGACGTATCGATCGAAATTATTGGCAGCAATATTAAGATCGCCGCAATCGCGAGGACAGTTTCGCCGACCGGCGTCGAGATGGAAGCACTGACGGCCGCAAGCGTTGCGGCGTTAACGATCTACGACATGCTGAAGGCGGTTCAAAGGGATATCGTGATCACCGATATCAGGCTTGAAAGCAAATCAGGCGGAAAAAGCGATTATATGCGGACCGAATGATCAAGGAGCTAGGGACGCCGCTTTGTCTTGAGTTTCCTAAATTCCTTCTACCCTCAGGAACTTTGCGGTAGAATGATCGTAAATACGTTTAGCCGTTCGCGAGGAGTTTCGAAACGATGCCGTACAAAGTAAACAAGAAATTTGAGCCGCAATTTAATCTTTTGATCATCGCTACGATCCTGAGCGTGCTGATCTGGGCGGTTTCAGCGTATTTGCCGATCGCCGGCTACATTGTTTACCCGCTGCAGCTTTTCGCGACTTTTATTCATGAAGGTGCCCACGTTCTCGCGACGGTCCTTACGGGCAATACCGTTCAAAGCCTGACGGTTTCGGCGGACGGCAGCGGCGCCGTCTGGTCTCAGACAGCAGGCTGGTTCTCGCAATTATTTATATCAAGTGCGGGTTACCTGGGGACCACATTGTTCGGAACTCTATTGCTTTGCTGGATCCGTGCAGGCTGGTCCGCCAAAGGTGCGTTGGTAGGTTCGGCGGCGTTCGTCGCATTGATGACGGTCGCTTTCGGCCTTTTCGCACCGCTTTTTAGTTTCTTTCAGACCGTCACGTTCGGAAGCGTCGCATTCACGGTTTTATCCGGCACCGTGCTCGCGGGCGGCCTCGCCGCGATCGGCTACTTTGCAAATGCGCGTTGGGCGAATTTCGCTCTCGCATTTCTCGCCGTTCAGTGCCTTCTCAACGCAGTCTTCAGCCTGACCGACCTTCTTTTCATAACAACTACCGTCGGCGGCCATTCGGATGCCGTGAACATGTCCGTCGCGACCGGTATCCCCGCCTTAATATGGGTGCTGATCTGGTTCGGGATCTCGATCTTTATGATCACTGTTGGCCTTCGCCTGTATGCCCTCAGAAAAGGCGCAAAAGGCTCGGACACAGTTTTTGAAGACTAATATCGTTCGTGGAGCCTTTTGAAAGCCCGACCAAACTTTCCGAACTTCCTCTCGGCGGCCGCTTGCTTGTTCGCTCGAGGACGGATTGGCGAGTAGCAGTTGTTTCTCGCGTCGCCGATGATCTGATCACGATCTCGGTTTCATCTCCGAAAGGCCGAAATTATCGCATCCGGCGCAAACCCGATTCGAAAGTGTCCTTTAGTAGTGACCTTTGGTTTCTCAATGCGGAAACCAGCGAGAATTGGAACGAGAATTATGCGGCCTACGACCGCCGATGGTAAAAACGGGCTCCGGCAATAATTGCCAGAACCCGTTTAAGATTAAAACTTAACCACTCTTAACAAAATTACGGTGCACAAGTACAAGTAACCTGTGAACCGGCTCCGGCACAGGCGGTCGCTACCGCGTTACCGCTGCAGCAAAGGGACCCCCTTTGGGAAGCACATGCGGCGTCGCGGGCGCCTTGATTGGGAGCGGAGCAATTGGTGCCCGACGCTATCGGGCCTCCGGCCACTGTGCCATTCGGCAAGCATGTTTGCGCCATGGTGGCTTTTGGAGCCACAAGCGAAAGGACCACAGGCAACGCTATCGCCGAAGAAAGCCCAATTTTTTTGATCACCTCCCGGCGTGACAGGCCGTTGAGCGGCGATTCCGGAGTTGTTTCCGCGGCAAGCAAGTCTTGCTGTTTTAGCTGATCCAGCGCAAGCCAGATCAAGTCATGGTCCGCTTCCGTATTCAATCTTTTGGAAACATCGCGCCGTATTTCGTTCACGTCCCGGTTTCCGTCGCATGCGTTCCAGACCAACGCACTTGTTTCGTTCAAACAGAATGCTTTATCGGAACGCAGATCATAGATCAATACTTCGCCGTTGGCCTCTTGCACAACCAGGTCTTCCTTTCTGCTTTTCGGTTTCATTTTCCCGTCACTTCCCCCTAATGTATCTACAATTACCTAAACCTAACGACTAACAAGTATAGTGGATGTATTGAGGGTTACAAAAGTTCCGCGTACGAAAAACACACAAGATCAAAAGTGCCGCGTCCAGGGATGAAAACGTCGAAATATGTATTGACGATCAGCTCCTTTGACGTTGACATCGTTTTCAGATCCGATGCCGCGCAGGTCCTAAAGCTTATTCCCTCGGCTATGGAATCGGGTTTGGGCGGATTGTATTCGATCACGAATGACGTTTCAGCGAAACACGCCTTCGACGTGGAGGTTAAACCAGGCGGACGCATCGATATATATCAAAACGGCGAACTCAAATATGTCGAAAATGATTTGAATTCCGCCATGTCCCGGATCGAGGCGTGCGTTCGACTGACGGTCGCGGAGTTCGCCGTCGGAAAGGTTTTCATCCATTCTGGCGCCGTCGCATGGAAAGGAAAAGGGATCATATTCCCCGCCCGAAGTTTCAACGGAAAATCTACGTTAACAGCTGCCCTGGTACGCCAGGGTGCACGCTATTTTTCGGACGAATACGCGATCATTGACGACCGAGCACGCCTGCACCCGTTTCCAAAAGACATTTCGCTGCGAGATACAGACGGCACGTACGATCAGGTCGACCATCCCGTCCGATCGATCGGAGGAAGGGTCGGTAAGCGCCCGGTTCCTGTCAAACTCATAGTGCTCACCCGCTTTGAGAAAAATGCGAAGTGGCGGCCCAAACGAATCAGCGAGGGCCAGGCAGTTTTGGGAGTGCTGAACAACGCGGTGGGTATCCGTCGCGATCCGAGTTTTGTGCTGCCCGTATTGACCAATCTGAGCAAGTCCGCGATCGCTATCAAGTCAAAGCGAGGCGATGCGGATAACACCGCGGAACAAATCATCCAAATCGTCGAATCATTGGATAACTAGAAGGTTTACGGTCACAGCATCCTATACGACGCATATGCCAGGATCGGGATCCCAATGATGAAAGCGCCCGCGCCCGTACGCTTGAAAAAGGAACCGCGCGGTGTCGGATCGGTGAAACCGTCCGTCAGGCCGCAGCAGATGCATCCGACGGCGGTCATTAGCATTCCTATACCCAGTATTCGAAGGCCTGCAAATACGAAGAAGTAAATTCCGCCGGCGAGAAATACCATCCCCAGAATAAGGACCAGCACCGCGTTCAGCGAAAAATTCATCGGCAGCATTTCGACCTCGTGTGCGGTGATGTTAGTTCAATTCGCGGCCTATGACAAGACTTTAGTTGACTGGTATTATTAAGGATTACGCTTGCTGCGAAGTTTGGCTCTATGCACGCTGCGAAATCAAAAGAAGAAGCGAT
>JAICPV010000599.1 GCA_025929655.1 Pyrinomonadaceae bacterium | reverse complement strand
CCCGGCTTCGCAGCCTTAGCGGCGGCCTCCTGCGCGTCGTAGACGATCTGATAGATCTCGGCCTGTTCCTTTGTGAATTTGCCGTTCACGGGGAATGTCCGTGTGATGTCGGCGGTGTAATGATCGTATTCGGCGGCAACGTCCATCAGCAAAAGCTGTCCCTTCTTCACTGGACTTTGCGATTCGACGTAATGCAATGTGGTCGCATTCGGCCCGCAGCCTACGATCGACGAATAACCCCAATAATCGGCATTACGGCGTCGGAAAACATATTCCACTTCGGCCTGAACCTGATACTCCCATTCCGCTCTGCCGGCGATGGCCTGCGCACGCATATGCGCCTCGATACTGATGTCGACCGCGTGCTGCAGAAGCTTCATTTCATACGGCGATTTGACCAACCGCAGCTCGTCGAATATCGGCCGTGCATTCGCGATCTTATATGCCTCGGCTTCCTCGATCCTTGGTATGGCGGTCCTGAACTTGCTCTCCTGGGCAAATTCGGCGTTGCCGATCGAATCGCGTTCGCTGTTCGGCAGCTGCAGATAAAGGGACTCGATCGAGTTGTTGTCGATCGCGATCCCGGATCTCGAGGTGAACTTTTCCCGCTTGCTTAGAGCCGTGAGGAACGCGTTCTTTTCGGCAGCGTCGATAATGATCTTTATGCCGGAAAGGCGTGTAGCATCTTCGTTCGAGTACATCCGGCCGTTCCATGTCTCGAACTGCGGGTTCCGTTTCGGCAGAAATAGATATTCCTTGACGCCGGTCGCGTCCTTGACCATCACGAGGGCCGCATTTTGCTGCTTCAACGCAGTGAGATAATAAAAATTGTTCTCCTGACGGTACTGAAAATCAACGTCACCGGCATAATTTCGCGGTTCGGCGGCCCACATAACCAAAATGCTGTTGGCCGGCATTTTGGCGGCAACCGCGGAGCGGCGTTTAGCAAGCTCGACATGCCGCTCGGCGTCGGTGATGACCGGTGCCTTCGGCGCTACTCGGATCGCCGGATCGACAGGCTCGGCCGAAAAGCTTACCGCTGCAAGTCCTGAAAGTACGAAGGCGATCAATATCGCCCAAATGATGACCTTTTTCATTTGATTACCTCGATGGGAATATCTTTAGTCGAAACGTTTCCAAAATAGTCGCCCGCGAGAACGCGGATCACGTAGTTTCCAGGCGACAGATTCGCTGTATCAAAAAACCGTTCACCGAAATCTTCGCCGACCAGTTTATTCGTGACGATGTAGTTGTAGACCGTTTCGCCAGACGCACCGGAATGGCTTCCTTCGCCGTACACGAATTTCGCAAGGTCGTTCCGCGGCATTCGGTCGAAAACGATCGACCAATTTGCTTCACCTGATGGTGTCTGCCTTTCGCGGATCAACTGGTATCCCAGCCTATAGACTCCAAGTTTGCGGCGTTCCGGATTGCCATCCATCCGGTCGAACGCGCGGACGACGACACGATATTTTCCGGCAAGCTTGATACGCTCGTTTTTCGTTTTTGTTT
>JAICPV010000209.1 GCA_025929655.1 Pyrinomonadaceae bacterium | reverse complement strand
CTGCTCGCTTCCCTCTTTCCTGCCCGCCGCCGATCTGGATCGACGGCAAATTCAGACCGTCGCGAATGAACAGAGCACCCACGCCTTTGGGCGCATGAAACTTATGAGCCGATATTGAAAAAAGATCGATAGAAGTATTTTTCAGATCGATCGGGACCTTTCCGGCAGCGTTCACGCCGTCGACGTGAAACATCGCGTCGCTCCGTTCTTTAACGATTTCCGCGATCTCGGCAACCGGGAACAAAACGCCGGTCTCGTTGTTCGCCATCATCACGGAAACGATCGCGGTGTCCGGCGTGATCGCATCGCGAACTTGATCTAGATCCAGCGAACCCTCGCCGTCCACATCGAGCCAAGTGACCGGGTTGCCTTTCAATTCAAGCTTTTCGCAGAGCTTGCGGACAGCTTCGTGTTCGACCCGCGTGGTGACAATCTTTCGCTTTGTTGGATTCGCTTCCAGTGCTCCAAGGATGGCCCAATTGTCGCTTTCGGTCCCGCCGGAAGTGAACACGATCTCCTCCGGCGAGGCGGCACCGAGGAGCTCGGCGACGCTTTCCCGTGCCGATTCCACAGCCTTTTTCGGCTCGCTGCCCGCCGCGTGTACTGATGACGGATTGCCGAAACTAGCATCCAAAAACGGCCGCATAGCGTCGAAAACTTCCCTGACCACCGGCGTCGTAGCGTTATTGTCGAGATAGATCACTAGGTAATTCGTCCCCAATTTACCATTTGAGTTTTACCATTTACAATTGATTCACACGAATGAGCGCAGTTTTACGTATCACTGAACCGGACGGCCGCACCTGGGAGAAACAACTTGTACCCGGTGCGATGTTTTCCATTGGCCGGGCAAAGGAAAACGATATCGTCCTGAACGACCGCCGTGTCTCGCGACGCCATGCGCATATCACATCCACTGGCAGCACGTTCAACATCGTCGACGGCTCGATCGAAGACGGCGTGCTCAAGCGCAGCGTCAACCACGTTTTCGTGAACGGCGCTCCGATGCTTGAAAAGCCGCTCGAGAAGGGCGACGTTATTCTGATCGGCGAGAGCCGCCTCGAGTTCGTTCAACAGGCCGCGACGCGTGTAAGCCTGCCGAAGCAGGATATCCACATCAGTATTCCGCCGATCACTCAGCCGCGGTCGGCGGCCCCCGCCGTTGCAGCTCCGGCGCGAAGCGAGCAAGCATTTGCGGCGGCTCCCAAAGGGCTCGATTTCGACGACAATCCGCTCGGCCAGACCCAAATGAAGCTTTCGGCCAGCGAGATCATCGGCAAGCAGTCGCACACATCGATGGAGTCGGCGACCGCCTCGCCGGAAGAGATCAAGGACTTGCGCCGTAAGGCGAAATCGCTCGAGCTGCTTTATGAAATGAGCCGCACACTTCGAACGGTTTTCGACCAAAAGGAAATATTCGACAAGGCGACCGATCTCATCTTTCGCGGTTCGCCGGCGGACCGGGTAGTCGCTTTGCTGGCTGACGAAACGGTCGACGGACGCATTCTTGATTACAGCCTCAACCCCGTAAGCGTGAAGACACGTGACGAAAAGATCGAGCAATTGACCTCAAGCCTGACCGTCAGCCGCACCATCACGCAGAAAGTGATGCGTGAGAAGATAGCGCTTCTGTCGCAGGATGCAACCACGGACGCACAGTTCCTCGGTGCCCAGTCGATCGTTTCGCAGGGCGTCCGCTCGACGATCTGCGCCCCGCTGATCACCGAATCCAATGTCCACGGCGTTATCTACGCCGACAGGCTCGACCCGTTCTCGGCGTTTTCGCCCGATCATCTCGAGCTGATCAGCGCCGTGGCTGCGCAGACGGCGATCACGGTTGAAACGGTTAAGGCTCACAAACGGCTCGCGAGAGAAGAGGTTGCGCGGGCAAACTACAGCCGCTTCATGCCGGAGTATGTTGTTAAGCAGCTTTTGGATAATCCGGGTTCTTTCCGGCTCGGCGGCGTGAATCAAAAGATAACCGTTCTTTTTGCGGATATACGCGGCTTCACTTCGATCTCGGAAAAAGAGAATCCGGAGAAGGTGGTCGGATTGCTGAACAAGTACTTCTCGGCGATGACCGATATCATCTTTGCCAACGGCGGCACGCTCGACAAATACATAGGTGACGGATTGATGGCGCTTTTCGGCGCACCGACCGCGACGGAAGAGGACGCCCTCAACTCCGTGAAAGCCGCGGTCACTATGCAGAAAAAATTGAGAGAACTCAATCCCGAATTTCGTGCCGAAGGATTGCCGGAAATTTCGATCGGCATCGGCCTGCACACCGGCGAAGCGACGGTCGGTTATATCGGTTCGGACAAACGCTCGGAGTACACCGCTATCGGCGATACCGTAAACCTCGCATCGCGGCTTCAGTCAAACGCCGGAGGCGGCCAGATCCTTATGAGCGACGCCACGGCCGAGGCTTGCGGCAACCGCATTCCCTTCACCGAACGCGAGCCGTTGACCGTAAAAAACCGGGTCCAGCCGGTAAATGTCCTGGAAGTTCGCTGGGCTTGACCGTCTTATTCTTATATATCGGAAATTCATTGCAGGGGTTCGATAATAAGGCATATAATCGAATCGATTTCTATGCTAAAGATCTCTTCGTTAAAGAAGCTCGTTACCGATTCCATGGCTGTCGACCTCGGCACGGCGAACACGATAATCGCCGTCAAGGGGCGCGGAGTCGTGCTGGATGAGCCCTCGCTCGTGGCTATAAATGAGCTGACCGAAGAGATCGTCGCCTTCGGCCAGGAAGCGGCGGACATGACGGGCCGCGAAGGCCGCGATATCGTCGTCAAAGCTCCGATGATCGGCGGCGTGGTCGCCGATTTCGAGCGGACGAAAAAGATGCTTGCGCATTTCGTAAGAAAGGCGAAGACGGGCGGCTCGAATATTTCCCTGCAGGCTGTGATGAGCATGGTTTCGGACGTCACACACGTCGAACAGCGGGCGTTGATGAACGCCGCGGACGAAGCCGGCATCGGCCGCGTTTTCATGATGGAAGAGGGGCTCGCCGCGGCCTTCGGCGTCGGCGTACTTCCGACTGACAAGCGTGCCTCGGCGATCGTCGATATCGGAGCCGGAACGACCAATGTCGCGATCGTCGCAAAAGGCTCGATCGTACATTCCACGTCCGAACGCTACGGCAGCAACGCGATCAACGAGGTTCTGGCAACGCACCTGCGGCGACATCGCGGATTGCAGGTCGGCGAGGAAACCACCGAATCGCTCAAGACGGACTTCGCGTCGACATTCCTCCCGGACGATATCTCAAGGACCACCGAGGTCCGCGGCCGGGACGTACAAACCGGCAGCCCGTCGGCGGTCGAGGTGACCACCGGCGAACTGTACCCCATCGTCGAAGCCGTCGTTCGCCGGATCGCCGAGCTTGTGAAAGATACTCTTACCGAGTTGCGCCCGGAGGTCGCCGCCGACGTCTATGACCGCGGCGTGATCCTTACGGGCGGCGGGGCACTGCTCGACGGCATTGACCAGTACATGCGCTCGTATATCAACCTCGCGGTCGCCCTCGCCGACGAACCGCGCTATGCCACTGTCAACGGACTTCTGAAAATGTTCGA
The DNA here is from genome assembly GCA_025929655.1 of Pyrinomonadaceae bacterium. Classification (GTDB taxonomy): domain Bacteria; phylum Acidobacteriota; class Blastocatellia; order Pyrinomonadales; family Pyrinomonadaceae; genus OLB17. The sequence goes on along the minus strand of JAICPV010000209.1, from coordinate 1,582 downwards.
TGACCCCAAACTCCTCGAACGCGTAACCAGCAACGAACTCCACGTCCTCCAAAACGCCGATCTTCCGTTTGAAGCCTGATTCTTGTTCGAGCCTCTCGTACCTGGCTTCCGGCCTGAACGATTCTGGTTTACACTCGCAGCGTGAGCCCCAGGTTCGCAGTTGGTTCACTTTCCATGCCATTTTAAAGCGCCGGTTTGACTATAGCGAAAACTCTCGCTGAGCGCGGCATTCTGTGTAGGCGTCACGTTTTTTTGGAGGTTTATTGAATGGTGTCCCGTTATTCTGTTTGGCGAAAGGTTCTTATTGCCGGCCTGATTTTTCTTTTGTCCGCAGCATTATCGTTCGGCCAGGTAAGTTTTAGTACAGACCAGCCGGATGGCGGCGGGACAGCGCCGCTACCCTCCGATGCGATCTCCGATTCGCAGCGTGAAGCGATCTGGGCCAATATCAATAAGAATAGATCGCGGCTCGAGAGCGAGGGCATTTTGCAGGCCGTTACGCCGCAAGTGACGCTGTTCAAATGGCCGCTCGCGAAGGCCGCCGGGATACCCGACTTCGGTGTCGAAGGCATTTCAAACTACGTGGATCAGAACCCGGCTTTCCCCAATCAATTGCTCGACTACAACTGTGGAACCCGAACTTACGATCAGAATTCGGGATACAACCATAGGGGGATCGATATCTTTACCTGGCCGTTCGGCTGGAGAAAGATGGACAACAGCGAGGTGATGATCGTCGCAGCGGCGCCTGGAACCATTGTTTTCAAGTCGGACGGAAATAACGACCGCAGCTGCGCATTCAACGGCTCCAACTGGAACGCCGTCTACATTCAACACGCCGACGGTTCAGTGGCCTGGTACGGACATATGAAAAACGGTTCCACGATCTCTAAACCTGTCGGTGCGACTGTCGCTGCCGGCGAGGTATTGGGAGTTGTGGGAAGTTCGGGCAATTCGACAGGGCCGCACCTGCATTTCGAGATCTACAATTCGTCGAATCAATTGGTGGAACCATATCAGGGCGCGTGCAATTCTATGAACGCCGTATCATGGTGGGAAGCGCAGGAGCCATACCGGAACACCCGTATGAACAGATTGATGACGCATTCAGCCCCGCCCGGATTTCCGCAATGCCCTTCGACCACTGAAGCTGTCAACGATCGTAATTATTTCAGGCCGGGCCAATCCTTTATTGTCGCGGGTTATTTTCGCGATCAGCAAATCGGCCAGCAAACCCAGTACACTCTGTTTCGCCCTGACGGCGTCGTTAGCAATAATTGGTCACACAACAGCCCAAGCACGTACAACGCGTCATATTGGTATTGGACTTTCAATACAGACGCTTCGACCATGCAGGGCCAATGGAGAGTGAGGGCCGTTTTCAACGGACAGGAATACAATCATTTCTTCATGATCTCGGACCGGACGCGATTCGACTACGACGGTGACGCAAAGAGTGATTTCTCCGTCTTTCGGCCGAGTGATGGGACGTGGTATCTGGCGTTGACGGAGAGTGCGAGCATGTACGTGCAGCCGTGGGGTGTGGCGACGGACAAGATCGCGCCTGCGGATTACGACGGGG
>JAICPV010000243.1 GCA_025929655.1 Pyrinomonadaceae bacterium | reverse complement strand
CGACGTCCAGCGTCGAGCAGCTCGACGTATTTTGGAGAAAGGCCTTTCGGTCAGAGAAGCCGAACGTACCGTTAAAGCTTCAAACTCAGCCACTGCGTCTCCCAGACGATCGATAATCACGAAGGACGCAAATATTCGCAACGCCGAGGTTAAATTGCAGCGCGCTTTGGGCACGAACGTGAAGATAAGTCCGAATGGCAAAGGGAATTCCGGCAAGATCGAGATCGAATATTACAACCTCGACGATTTGGATCGGCTGTTTCAAATATTAACGTACAAAAAGGAGGGATAAATAGTTGATACAAAAGCGTTTAACAGAAATGGTCGCGTGCGCCGGTTGAGTGGCGAAACTCGCACCAGGCGATCTCGCTCAAGTTTTGAGTCGACTTCCCGTTCAGAATAATGAAAATGTGATCGTAGGTTTCGACAAAGCCGACGATGCGGGAGTATTTCGCCTTTCAAACGATGTGGCGCTTGTTCAGACACTTGATTTTTTCACACCAGTTTCCGACGACCCCTACGTTTACGGGCAGGTGGCGGCAGTGAACTCACTGAATGACGTTTATGCGATGGGCGGGACGCCACTTTCGGCTCTGTCGATGGTTTGTTATCCGCAGAATGGCGACTTTGAAATATTAGGCAGGATCCTCGAAGGCGGCCAGGCAGCGATGAATGCCGAAGGTGTAGTAGTGATAGGCGGCCATTCCGTCGACGACGCCGAGATGAAGTTTGGATACGCGGTGACCGGCATTGTTCATCCTGAAAAGGTGATAACGAACGCTGGCGCAAGAGCGGGCGACGTTTTGATACTGACCAAACCAATAGGAACCGGGGCAATAAATACAGCGATCAAAAACAGTAAGGCGTCGGGTGAAGCTATCGAGGCCGTAACGAAAACGATGACCAAGTCTGCTGCCGCGCCGTCCAAAGCGATGATAGAACTGGAGGCGAGCGCATGCACGGACATTACGGGTTTCGGCCTTCTGGGACATGCGTACGAGATGGCAAAGGGAAGCGATGTGACTTTCGAAATTGATTCTACTGCCGTCCCGCTGTTGCCGGGCGTTTTGGAATTGATCGAGTTAGGAATGCTCACTCGCGGGGATAAAAACAATCGAATCTATGTCGCAAACGCGGTGCGTTTCGCCTCGTCGGTTTCGAAAACAATGCAAAGTGCATTGTTTGATCCCCAAACTGCGGGCGGTTTGCTGATAAGCTTACGAAAGGAGGCTGTCGACGAATATCTATCGAGGATCGCATCGGCAGCGGCAATCGGTACCGTTCGCGAAAAGACCGATCATCTCATTGAGGTAAGTTAGTTGTTTCTTTTCATCTTCGAATCGATCGGCACGTCGGAGCTTTTGCTTATTGGCGTTATCGCGCTCATTTTTCTCGGTCCGAGAAAGATGCCTGAGATCGCGCGAAAGATCGGAAAGATAATGGCCGAGTTTCGATCCACAACGCAGGAATTCAAATCCACGTGGGAACGCGAGGTGAATTTTGAAACCGAGGCGAAGGCATTCGATCTTGATCTGATGGAAGAAGAAAGGGCCGACCGCCAGGCAGGCGAACTGGGCTCAGGGTTACCGGAAAATGAAAATACGGTCGGCGCTCCGTTAATAAAAGAGATCGATCCTGAAAGTTTCGAAGGGCTAGCAACGCAGAATAATTCCGACGATGAGCTCGACGCGAATGCACCCGCTGAGGAAGTCGATGTGCTTTCAGATAAACGCACCTGGCTCTAACACCGACTGAGAAATGGCAGAAAAGAACGAATTGCCCGACCGCGGCGGCCAAATGTCGTTTTTGGGACATTTGGACGAACTGCGAAAGCGGCTGGTCAATATCGTCATAATCGTGGTCGTAGCATTCGTCTTCTGCTGGTTTGTTTCCGGCTATATTTTCAACTTCCTCAGCGTTCCGATCAAAGAAGCGCTTTCGGAAGCGGAAAGGCGGCAGCTACCCGTGGTCGGCCTGACCGGGAACGAACAGGTGCTTTCTCTCGCTGCCTTAAAGGAAGGGGATCGCGGCCGTTTTGTTTTCGACCGTGCTACGACTGTTGGCGGAAGCGTTTTGCAACCCGGAACAACCGTTGAGGCAAAGGCCGTTACCGGCACCGACGGCGTCGTAGCTCTCTATACCGATGAACTTCTCATCACAGGCACATCGGTAATACCCGCAGGGGTCAAGCTTCCCGTCGATCTCGCAAATCCGGCCGTTCACACTGACGACCCGCTTGAGCGGCTGATCGTTACAACGGCTACCGAACCTTTTACGCTTTATGTGACCGTCTCGCTTTACGCAGCGATCGCCCTATCGATACCGTTAATATTGATCCAAATTTGGGGCTTTATATCACCGGCACTATACAAGCACGAAAAAGCTTATGTCACGCCTTTTGTTTTACTATCGTCGGTGTCCTTCGTGGGCGGAGCGGCGTTTGCGTACTACATCTTGTTCCCGCCGGCGGTCCGTTACTTGCTATGGTTGGGGCAGGATTTTCGGCTTTTATTAAGAGCGAGCGACTTTTTCGACTTTATTATTCTAATAATGCTCGCCATGGGAATAATTTTTCAGATGCCTGCGGTCACGTATGTGCTTGCACGGATCGGCATCGTGTCGGCAGTTTTACTCGCAAAGAGCTGGAAGATCGCAATTGTTGTGATTCTTATAGTTGCGGCGGTGGTATCGCCGACCGGCGACATTCCCAATCTAATGCTTTTCGCGACACCGATGATAGTGCTATACGCCTTTTCGATCGTTATAGCCTGGTTCTTCGGAAAAAAACGTTCACGGACAGCGGACGTGTAAGCCAATACAACAAATCAGCCCGGTCCGGCATCTTGAACTATTGAATATAAGCGTCTAAAATTTAGGCTTTTCCGGCAACGCTTGGGACCTTTAAAGGCATTAAAATTTTGGTGAGGATTTTTCGGTTATGTCGAAGCTGAAATCGTGGGTTAGTTTTACGCTGGTTTCGTTGTTTGTATTGTCTTTTGTGGGCGGGGTGCACGCCCAGAAGGAAAAAGACAAAGATAAGGTTTCACAGGACCCGATGAGCAATCCTCGGAAGGTAACGCCGGAGCTTAAACAGGCTTACAAACGCTGGCTCGAGAACGACGTTGCGTACATTATCACCAAAGAGGAACAACGGGCATTTAAGGCGCTGCAAACCGATGAGGAGCGCGAGAATTTCATCGAAAACTTTTGGCGACGCCGCGATCCGGACCCGGATACGGAAGAGAACGAATACCGGGAAGAATATTACGAGCGCATCGCGTACGCAAACGAAAAGTTTACGTCCGGCATTCCCGGTTGGAAAACGGACCGTGGCCGCATTTATATAACCTGGGGGAAACCCGATGGGATCGAATCCCACCCTTCCGGCGGCTCATACGAGCGGCCGAGCTGGGAAGGCGGCGGCAGCACCTCGACCTACCCCTTCGAAACCTGGTTTTACCGTCATCTGGATGGGGTCGGTGACGGTATCGAGATCGAGTTCGTGGATCCGACTGGCAGCGGCGAATACCGCATCGCGCGCGATGCCAGCGACAAGGATGCCCTGAAATACGTTCCCGGTGCCGGCTTAACTCTTTCAGAGCAAATGGGCCTCTCAAGCAAGGTCGATCGAATCACGGGAAACGGGCAGGCTCGCCAGATTTTCGGACAGCGATTGCAAGACACGCCGTTCGAGCGTTTAACGACCATCGCAAACCTTCAGAGGCCCCCGCAAGTAAAGTTCAGCGACCTTCAATCGTCGCTGTCCGATTCGCCCGTTATCGACAAGAACCCGCTCGATTTTGACCTTCGGGTGGATTTTTTCCGTCAGTCCGAAGATCGAGTTATCGCGACTTTCACGATTCAGACTGACAATAAGGAATTGCAATTCAGTGATGACGGGAGCGGCATCTCGACCGCGGGAATGAACATTTTCGGACGAATAACAGCGGTTTCGGGCAAACGTTCCGGAATTTTCGAAGACTCCGTAACGGCTAACGCGACCGCACAGGAACTCGCCGAATTGATATCAAAGAAGTCCGTTTACCAGAAAGCAGTTGCTCTCACACCGGGAACGTATAAAGTCGATGTTGTCGTTCGCGACGTCAAGAGCGGTAACCGCGGAATCGTAAATAAGGGATTCGATGTGCCACGCTATGACGATAAAAAGCTCTCGACCTCGTCGCTGATCCTGGCGACCAAGTTAAGGCAGACCGACGAGACGGATATCGGGGCGAGGTTCGTTATTGGCGGTGCAAAAGTTATACCCAGCCTCGACGGAATCTTCAAGCGCGGTTCCGAAGTTGGTCTTTATCTTCAGGTATACAACGCAGGTATCGACCAGACGACGCTTCGGCCGGCTGTGGACGTTGAATATATTCTTACCAAAGATGGCAAACAGATCCTCAAACAGCCGGAGGACTGGAAGGGTTTGAGCGATTCGAGCCAAAGGCTCACGCTCGCCCGGCTTCTGCCAACCACTTCGCTTGAACCCGGCGTTTACGATATCAAGGTCGTTACTCGCGACCGGACCAGCGGACAGGTGATAGAAAATAAGGGAAGTTTTACTATTACAAGCTAGAGTGAGTTCGAATTATTTATT
>JAICPV010000117.1 GCA_025929655.1 Pyrinomonadaceae bacterium | reverse complement strand
TTAACACCTACGGCGAACGAATGCTGGAAAACGACGGGCGGGTGGTTTCGAACTTTATCGTACAGGCGCTTCGCGGTGAAAAGTTGACGGTATACGGCGACGGCACACAGACGCGCTCATTCTGTTACGTCAGCGATCTGGTCGACGGGATCATCCGCCTGATGAATGCTGAAGGCGAGGACATCCATTTGCCCGTGAACCTCGGCAATCCAGGCGAATTCACGATGAACGAGCTTGCCGACGAGGTGTCAAAGGCGACAGGCAAAGATATAAAGATCAAATATTTGCCGCTGCCCGCGGACGATCCCAAACAGCGTCGGCCGAATATCGAGCGAGCTAAGAAGTTGTTAAAGTGGGAGCCGAAGGTCCCTCTTTCTGATGGCTTGCGGCGTACTTCAGAATATTTTGCTGAGCTGACGGGACATTTGCAGAAGCCAGCGCGTTAGCAAGGGCCTAACTATCAAGTCCCGATTAAGCCCAATCAACTTGCAGGCGCTTGCAATTAATCATTATGAAGATCCTCATCACCGGCGGGGCCGGATTTGTCGGCAGCCATTTGGCGGACCGCCTGATAAAAGACGGAAATGAAATAACGGTCATTGATGACCTTTCGACGGGCCGCTATTCGAACGTCGCGCATCTCGAGGGGAATGTAAACTTCCGCTTGATCATCGACACGGTTCTCAATCAGCGTCTAATGGAAGAGCTGATCCGCGAGACGGATCGCGTTTACCACATGGCGAGTGCTGTCGGCGTGCGTTTGATCATGGAGCAGCCGGTGAAGACGATCGAGACGATCTTTCACGGAACGGATGTCATTTTGAAGTTTTGTTCGCGGTATCGCAAAAGGGTATTGATCCCCAGCACTTCGGAGGTCTACGGAAAGGGTGCAACTATACCGTTTTCTGAAGACGACGACCTTCTAACAGGTGCAACCGACAAACATCGCTGGGCTTATGCTTGTGCCAAAACGCTGGACGAGTTCCTCGCTCTGGCTCACTGGAAGGAAACGCGTCTGCCGGTTGTTGTCGTTCGGTTGTTCAACACCGTCGGGCCTCGGCAGACCGGCCAGTACGGAATGGTCGTGCCGCGTTTCGTGCACGCCGCAATGAAGAATGAGACGATCACCGTTCACGGCGACGGCACGCAACAGCGGTGTTTCGGGCACGTGCACGATGTGGTCGGAGGCCTGGTGAAGGTGCTCGAAACGCCGGAATGTTTTGGGCAGGTCATCAATCTCGGCAACGACGACGAAGTTTCGATCCTTGGCCTTGCTGATAAAGCAATTACCATCACGGGCAGCTCCAGCGAGATCAAATTCATTCCATACGAAGAAGCTTACGGCGACGGCTTCGAGGACATGCGCAGGCGCGTTCCAAGCCTTTCGAAAGCTAAGCGTTTGGTCGGTTACCAGCCAACCCGAACGCTCGATGACATCATCAATGATGTTGCGGCGGAATTTCGCAGTTCTTCAGCAGCATCAGCATGATCAGATCGATAACATTTGCGTTCGCGTCCCTCTTCGCATTGGCGTCTTTTTCACTTGCACAATCGGGGGGAGTCAAGGGCAAGGTCAAAGCACCGAATGGCAAAGGAATCGCCAACGCCTCGATCGTCGTTCTCAAGGACGGCAAAGAAGTTAGATCTGCGAACACGGACTCGAAAGGAGAATTTCGTATCACCGGAATATCGGCTGGCCGGTACAACATCGCGTTTGACGCGACGGGCTACAGCACCGGCTTGAAGCATGATGTGGTGATCGAGAGCAGCGTGCGCGACCTGGGCGACCGCTTGATTCTCACTTACGACCGAGGAACGTTCGTTATCGTGCAGGGTTCGATTTTCTTCAAAGAAGGCTCGAGCGTCACGGGCGCAAAGATCCAGCTTGAGCAGGTGAACGGTGACGGTTCGACAAAAACGCTTGGCTCGACTTATTCCAACTCTTCCGGCGAGTTCAGTTTCTGACGTCCCGAAGGCGCTGCGAAATTACGGATCACGGCGAAACTTAAGAATGCCTCGGCGACGAAAGACGTCGAGGTTGCAGAGGCCGCGATCTACCGCTTGGCACTTACTCTCGATATGTCCCGCGAGGACCGTTAAAATTTCTAAATAATATTCGTATTGCTCCCGACAGACATTGACGCATATTCGGCTGCAAACTATTTGCACGAGCGGTCTTTTTGAAAAGGATCGCTTAGTACATTTGGGAGCAATGCGATCAATGCCAAACGAAAACGATCCGAACAACAAAGAAAAACGTGAAAATGAAACTACTGGATCCCGTTCAGGCGTGAAGGGCTCGTCCAGCGACACCATCGGCGGAACGGCGACGGCAACCGGACGTGCGGCGCAGAACCAGGGAACTACCGGAACCGAGATCCAGAATCCGGGAACGTCGAGGCAGGATGAGGACGTGACCGGCGACGCCACGGAGCGAACAAGCGAAAGCCAGACTAGCACGGACCAACCGATCCGAAATCCATCGGGCGATGACCTGAGCAATGCCACCGACGGCGACGAAGGTTCCGGCAGAAACATTTAACCGTCGCGCATTTAAAACAAAGAACGGCTGAGCGGGCAAGCTCGACCGTTCTTTTTTCATTCAAGTGTTTTAATTGATCGTATCGGAAACCGTATCGGCCTGCATACTGTTCGCGGTGGCCGCGTCCGTAACGATCAATGGAAATTCGTCCATCATCGTCGAATCTGCCAGCGTCTGGACCCAGTAGGTCCCGGCGGTCGGGAAAACTACGTTCATGAAAAAGCTCACATTATCGGTGAAACCCCCGCCTACGAGTTCGATAGGTGTCGGCTGGGAGGTCACGACCAGGTTCATTTTGTCAGGCGACATTATTCGCACTTCGGTGCTGTGGTTGCCCTCACCGCTCCAGTGATTTATTACGGCGAACTTCACGATCGAGACCGGCAGCTTCTCGACCATGATGTTCTGAAAAATGCCCATCAGAGAGATCTTGTTGCCCATCTCGATGCGCACGTCATCGCAAAGGAGGGTGTAGATGAGGTTGAGTGTCGTATTTTGCATCTATAAAAAACCACGGCGAGACTCGATTTGCCCGAATTCCGATTTTTGCTTTTAATCGAAGTGAGGTCAAGTTATAATCTAACAACACAGAGATGCTGTCTTACGTTCTTATTGGGCTCTCGCTCGCCTTGACCGGAGTCGCCGGTCTGCAGTTGATGTACATGTTTTACCTCGACCGTGTGGACAAGGAGCGCAAAAAGCGGATAGCGGAGCTGGAACGCCGGTGCCGCAGCCTCACCAAAAGACTTGAAGATGCCGAACGCAGGATCGAGGAACAGGAGGAAGTGATTGCAACATTATACGAGGAAGACGATGACCGCTGGGCGGATGTGCTTGATGACGCTTAGTCTTTGAATTCCACGATTGTCGCCCCTGAACCGCCCGAAAACTCGTCCCCCGAACGGAAAGCCTTCACAAACTCTTTTTCCCGAAGCAGGCTTCTGACCATCTCGCGTTGCACACCGATCCCTTTTCCATGGATGATGCGAACGAACTGAAATCCTTTTGCGCGGGCCTCTTCCAGATAAGCTTCGACAACTTTCTTAACTTCCTTCGGTAGAAACGCATGAAGGTCGAGCGAGTCGGTTATCTCGATCTCGACCACATCAGGAAATGGATCTTCTGTTTCTTGATTCACCGGCCGCGAGGTGACAGATACTGGGCGATGTCTTCCGGGGGCGTCATCTTCAGACGGCTCTTGTCGCGGAAAACAACGAAGCGTTTCTCGTCGATCCGGCCTTCCGAATGCCGAAGCCGCAAAGTGAATGTCTTGTTGTCCCCGCTGCCATCGACCCTGAGTGGAAGCTCGCCCCAAACGTCGCCGCTCGATCGCCACACGGTATAAAAACTTTGATCGTATTTGTCGAATGCAAGAACCAGGATGCCGTCGAAATCGGGTTCGACGCCATCGATCGCCTTCGCAACATTCGTGCGAGAAAGTATCACCCAGTTGCCCGGAGTGGACGTTCGGTCGCTTGTTACTGATTTACTCGCTATCTCGGTATCGAGTCGCTGCCAGGTGACGAATTTGCGATTATTGTGTTGGAAAAAGACGATGTCGCTGGGCACCTGCAGTTCGACCTGACGGCCAAACAGCCATCCCGCGGGAGCCGGCGACACGGAGGGATCGAGGCGAATGAGGTACCAAATATCGTATTTCTCGTCCAGCTTTTCCGGTTCGCCCTTTTCCTTGGCGGCTTCGATCTCCTCATTCTTCGACTGCCTCGGTTTTTTACCCTCGCCGCTTTTCGAGTCGTCGACGTCGGCAACATCCTGTTTCGGAACGAAATTCCAATCCATGATCTCGAAGGTCGAACCGTTCGCCAATTTAAAAAGAACGTTCTCCGGACTCATGTCCGGCGAAAGCCGAAGATTAGACGCCGCCCGCAGCTTTCCGGAGGCCTGCGGCGGAAGATCGCCAAAGCCTTCAGCGACCTTTTTCGAACGGTCGAGAACGTCGTTCGTTATGACGTGCTGTGCTTCGATCCAGCCTTCGGTGCCTTCTTCGTCGTGCGCACGCACGCGATACCAGAGCACTTTTTCGAACTCCGTCGAATCGAGAACGTCCAACTTCTCACCGCGCTTAACTTCCAGCAGGTCCGCCGCAACGACAGCGTAGGATGTGCGGATCTGGGCGGTTTTTGCGATCACCGTCGCGGTGTCCGTAAGGCCCACAATGTCGGACACGCCGCTGACGGTCGAATCGAGGATGCCGCACGCGGTCTGAAAGACCGAAATCACGAAAACGAATAAAATAGCGAAAGATCTATACTTCATCTGATCGGTCCGGGAGACAGGCGACGCCAATTATTATAGCCCATCGAATTGAGCAAGTCTTTTTGTTTCCGGTTCAATTTCTGTTTCACGCCGAGAGCGTTTGATAGTTCGAGCCCTGCCAAATCGAGCTCGGTGTCCACCTCAAATTCTCTGGAACCTGAAATGTATTTGTCGATGATCGGCACCAATTCCGGCTGGGCCTTCATGATCGAAAGTACCGCACCGGTGCCGTCGGTACGCGCGGCGGGAAACTTATGTTTCGAATAGATCTCGCGAAGTAGGTCGTTTATGGATCGTTTTGTTTTCGAACTGTTCAGCATAGCTATGTCGCAAATAAACGCCAAGAACATCCCACGTGCGTAGAGCTGGGTCTCGTTACTGCTCCAACGTGTACGGGAAGTCTCGATCAGGGAAATACGGTTCATTTGCCGGGTGTCGATCGCATGCGCGCGCGACAAAGTATCCAGGAAGTCCTCAAATCTGATACGGTTTTGCGCCACGGCAAGCTTAAGTGATGAATAAAGCGCAAAGCCTTCATAAAACCAATCGTAATTACCCGAAAGGTTAACAGCATTCGGGATCCAGAGGTGAAAGATCTCGTGTCGAAGCTGTTCGTGTAAACGCTGCAGCGATTGGGTTTGGAACGCCATGTCCGACGAGATGATCGTAATACTTCGTCCGCGGGTCTCGGCCTGCCATTGGCCGCGAGGCACGTTTTGCGGGAATTTGAAAACATTGAGATAGACTTCTTTCGCTGCCGGAGCACCGAACGTTTCCGATGTTTTCGCGTAGATGCTTTGGGCGAAGCTCGTGATCTCGTCACTTGTGAAAAGCCAGTTGCCGACTACGCACAGCGAGATCGCAGTCCCTCCGGCGTGAACCATTCGGTAACGAACATCCGTTCCGACGGACGCTACCTCGGAAAAAATGTCATCGCTGACGACTGTTCCGTCTACACGGTTTTCGAGCTGCCGCCAGCCTGGCGGGAGCGTGATGGTAACTTGGCCCGATGCTTTTCGTCCTGCGCTGAGGCGGGGCAGCAGATCGCCGAACATCAGCAAGCCGTTCCCGTTTGCGATCCACGAAATATGTGCCGCTGCGGAAGGTTCTTTGCGCGGAGAAAGATCGACAGAGTAACTCCAGCTTGCGAAGGGTGCATCCGAAACATATTCGCCCTCGACGGTCTGATAACCAATTTCTTTACCATTCGCGTTGTAGAGCTTTAAATTGCGGATCCGTTCGCCAAGGCCGGAAAATCCGGCAAATGACCGAGCGAATGAGAGGTTTCGGCCCCTTTGCAAGTTCGGGAAACGTCCGGAAACTTTCGCGATGGAAGGATTTTCTTCGTGGATTTGGATCTTGGCTTCGATCTCCTGCGCCGAAGCATTTGTAAAGAAATGTAAAGTCAGAAAAATAGCCCCAAAAATCAGGTAATATGTGCGAAATTGCTCTGACATCAGGATTTTTGTAAAACGGGGCATCTCTTTCTCATTGTATCCGGCATCGAAGTTTCAAATAGAATGAGTCTGATCAAGATCATCCTTTACGCTCTCGTCTTAATTGTGAGCCTTTTGTTCCTCGGCAGATTTTTTTTCTGACCGGCGTCTTTCCGATCGACTTGGAATCGGCGTAGTTTCCTAATAGTATTGAGTTTGCGGCCATCGTTTCGGGGCCGCATTATTATTTTATGACCGACTTAAGACGGATCGAAAGGGCCCTGATCAGCGTTTCAGACAAAACCGGCATCGTCGAACTCGCAAAAGCTCTGACGAGGTTTGGTGCCGAGATAATCTCGACCGGCGGAACCGCCCGAACGCTTCGCGAAAACGGCATCGAGGTGACCGACGTTTCCGACGTCACCGGTTTCCCCGAAATGATGGATGGTCGCGTGAAGACGCTCCATCCTAAGATACACGGCGCGCTCCTCGCGTTGCGTGACAATCGAGCGCACATCGCGTCGTTGTCGGAACACGGGATAAAACCGATCGACATGGTCGTCGTGAACCTTTACCCGTTCGAACAAACGATCGCGAAAGAGGGAGTGAGACTTGAAGAGGCGATCGAGAACATCGATATCGGCGGGCCG
>JAICPV010000354.1 GCA_025929655.1 Pyrinomonadaceae bacterium | reverse complement strand
GTGGTTTTGTCGACCACGGGCATTTCCCATTTGTCGAAATCGACACCGATATTTCGCTCGATCCACGGAAAGGAATTCTCCTGCCCCACTGCGATCAAAACGTCGTCGGCGGGATAGAAGGCATCCGGCTCGCCGGTCGGCACGAGCGAACGCTTGCCGTTCTCGTCGTATTTCGCTTCGACCTTTTCGAATGTCATCCCGACAAGCTTGCCGTTTTCGATAACAAACGATTTCGGCACGTGGTTGTCGATGATCGGGATGTCCTCGTGCATCGCATCTTCTTTTTCCCACGGCGATGCTTTCATTGTCGCGAACGGCGACCGAACGATCACCTTTACGTCTTCGCCCCCAAGCCGGCGCGCCGTGCGGCAACAGTCCATCGCGGTATTCCCGCCGCCAAGCACGATGACGGTTTTGCCGATCCTGTTCACGTGTTCGAACGCGACGCTCGCAAGCCAGTTGATCCCGATGAAAATGTTTGCGCCGCCTTCCTGGCGGCCTGGAAGATTCGGAAGATCGCGACCCCGCGGCGCCCCGGTGCCAACAAACACTGCATCGTAATCCTGTTCAAGTGTTTCTTTAAGCGACGATACGTAATGCTTGAAATGTGTGCGAATACCGAGCCGAAGAATATAATCGACCTCTTCGTCGAGCACGGTTTCGGGCAGACGAAACGCCGGGATCTGCGACAGCATGAACCCGCCGCCTTTATATTGTTCATCGAACAAATGGATCTCGTACCCGAGAGGCGCGAGGTCGCGTGCGACGGTCAGCGAAGCAGGACCAGCTCCGATCAATGCCACCTTCCTGCCGTTTGGTTTGAACGGCCCCTGAGGCATGTACGGAAGCGGATCATCACGAAAATCCGCCGCAACGCGTTTAAGGCGGCAGATAGCGACAGGCTCCTCATCTATTCGGCCGCGGCGGCATGCCGGCTCGCATGGCCTGTCGCAAGTGCGTCCGAGAATCCCGGGAAACACATTCGAATCCCAGTTGATCATATACGCCTCGGTGTAGCGGCCCTCGGCGATCAGGCGGATGTACTCGGGAACAGGCGTGTGTGAGGGACACGCATATTGGCAATCCACGACCTTGTGGAAGTACTCTGGGTCAGCGATATCGGTCGGCTTCAATTTGGCTCACTCCTCTTGAGTGCGGTGCGATTCAGCTTAATTCTAAAGCAAGACAAACTCGTTTGCTAGCAAATCGCATCGAAACGTCGGGGAATTATTTTTCGTATAAAGACGAGATTGCCTGATGTTTCACGGGCATATACCATTGATATAGGAATCTGTTGTTCCGTTCGTTCGCGAAGTCGAATCTTGAGATCCACTTTTTCAATTTCCTTGCTGGCTTTATTTGCTGTCGCTTTGTGTTCATTCACAGCCGCGGCGCAAGGGCCCGTGTCACTTTCGATGAGTGTTTCACCCGGGAATGTGCCTGCGGGCGGGCGCGGTACGGCAAAGGTTACAGCGACCATCGGCGGCGGCTGGAAGATGTATTCCATCACACAAGGAGCCGGCGGCCCGATACCTACACGTATCACGCTTGCCGAAGGTCCGTTTGCCTTGGGACGGATCACCGGAACGCGCCCAACGGTGAAGCTCGACCCAAATTTCGGCATCAACACCGAAACATATTCGGGCAGCGCGACATTCAGTGTGCCGTTCACCGTGAACCGGGACGCGCCGCAGGGCGAGTCACCGCTGAAGATAAACGTCCGATATCAGGTCTGCAACGACACGGTCTGCATGCCACCGCGCACGATCTCGGTCGCTTCGGCCGTCGCCATATCAGCGGCCGTCGCCACACCGACGCCGACCGCAACCCCGAGTGCGACGCCATCTATTACAGCAACAGCTTCGCCGGACGTAAATGCAAACGCGAATGCGAATGTAAATGCGAACGTAAATACAAACGCAAACACTTTCGTCGAATTAAACACGAGCGAATCAAATAATTCGATCGAGCCACAGATCGTGCGTCCCGCGGAAAGCGATATTTCGGAACAACCGATATGGGGGTTTATCTGGCTGGCGATCACATTCGGGGCGCTTTCGCTTTTAACGCCGTGCGTATTCCCGATGATCCCGATCACGGTTTCGTATTTCACCAAACACGGGTCCGACTCGCGGCTAGGTTCGGTACGCGACGCACTTATTTATGCGGGCGGCATCATTCTCACTTTCACGGGCCTTGGTATCGCGCTCGCTCTCGTTTTCGGCGCTGCCGGACTTAATCGCTTTGCGTCGAATCCGTATATCAATCTTTTTATTACGGGAATTTTCCTCGCCTTCGCCTTCAGCCTTTTGGGCGCGTACAACATCGGCGTACCTTCGAGCGTTTTGACGAAACTCGACCGCTTCACGCGTTCCAAAGAATCAGGTAAGGTCATCGGCCTTCTTCTTATGGGCCTGACCTTCTCGCTGACTTCGTTTACCTGCACGGCACCACTGGTGGGAACGATCTTGGTCGCGGCCGCTGGCGGTGAGCTGTTTTATCCGGTAGTCGGGATGCTGGCGTTTTCCACGGTATTCGCGCTTCCCTTTTTTGTGCTCGCGGTTGCACCGAATTTATTGAAATCGCTTCCGCGATCGGGCAGCTGGATGAATTCCGTCAAGGTAGTAATGGGCTTCCTTGAGATCGGGGCTGCGTTGAAATTCCTTTCGAACGTCGATCTCGTTTGGGGCTGGGGAATTTTCACACGCGAGGTTGTTATCGCCGGGTGGATCGCCCTCTCGATCTTGATCTTTCTTTACCTGCTCGGCGTGTTCCGATTCGCGCACGATTCCGACGATCGAAGCATCGGCCTTGTCCGGGTGTTAAACGCATTCTTATTCGGAACCGTTGCATTCTATTTGCTGACCGGTTTGTTCGGCTCGCGTCTCGGAGAGATAGAATCTTTTCTTCCCCCGGCGCGGGAAGTAATAAGTTCCGCCGGCAGCTCAACTAACGCGAACGGCGAGCTTTCGTGGATCACGAACGATTACGAAGCTGCGGTGAAACAGGCAAAAGCCGAGAACAAAAGGATCTTTATCGATTTCACAGGGTACACGTGCACGAACTGCCGATGGATGGAAACGAATATGTTTCCGAGACCCGGTGTGCGGACGGAGCTCGAAAAATTCGTCCGTGTAAAGCTTTTCACAGACGGCGAAGGCCAACCGTTTGAAGGATTTCAGCAGATGCAGGAACAAAGGTTCGGCACCGTCGCCCTGCCCCTCTATGCGATCCTTACTCCGACAGATCAAATTACAGCAACCTTCGAAGGTCTCACGCGAAGCGAGCACGAATTCATCAGCTTTTTGGCACGTTAGCGAGGGCGAAACATCGCACGAAGTAAAACGAAGCGTAATAACGAATCGATATGACGGCTTACGCGTGATCGCGTCTTATTTACCTAAGGCGTTATTCATTTTATTTACAATTCTTTACAGACTTG
>JAICPV010000143.1 GCA_025929655.1 Pyrinomonadaceae bacterium | reverse complement strand
CTTAATCAGGCGCTGCGCGAAGAGATAATCAGGGACGAGAACGTCTTCATCATGGGCGAGGAAGTGGCCGAGTACGATGGTGCGTACAAGGTCACTCGCGGCCTTTGGAAGGAATTCGGCGACAAGCGTGTCATCGATACGCCCATAACGGAGCTAGGCTTCGCGGCAGTCGGGGTCGGAGCGGCAATGGCGGGATTGCGGCCTGTGATCGAGTTCATGACGTGGAATTTTTCTATCCTCGCGGCCGACCAGATCATAAACCATGCCGCGGCGATGCTATACATGTCCGGCGGGCAATTTAAAGTCCCGATCGTTTTCCGCGGGCCCAACGGGTCTGCGTACCAGGTCTCTTCGCAACACTCGCACTCGCTCGAAGCGATGTACGCGAATTTTCCCGGCCTGAAGGTGATCCAGCCATCGACCGCCGCCGATGCGAAGGGTTTGCTGAAATCCGCCATCCGCGATGATAATCCGGTCATCTTTATGGAGCAGGAGCGGATGTACGGCCTCAAGGGCGAGGTTCCCGACGACGAAGATTTCACGATCCCGATCGGCGTCGCAGATATCAAGAGAGAAGGATCGGACTGCACGATCGTCGCGCGTTCAATGACCGTTCCGCTCGCTTTGCAGGCCGCGGAAAAAATGCAGGCGGAATTTGACGTTTCCGTTGAGGTTGTCGATCCCAGAACGATCAAACCGCTCGATATCGAAGCGATCGCGAATTCTGTGAAAAAAACCAACCGCCTTGTTATTGCCGAGGAATCACATTCGTTCGCATCGGTCGGGGCGGAAATCTCGCATCAGGTGATGGACTCGGCCTTCGACTATCTTGACGCTCCGATCAAACGAATCTCGACAGCCGAAACGCCGATCCCGTATGCGAAGAACCTTGAAGCAATGGCGCTGCCGGATGTGGATAAGATCGTCGCCGCGGTCAAGGAAGTTTGTTACCTTTAGATGGACAAAAAGGCAGCGAAACTTGCATACAAAGCATCACGACGGCCGATGGGGATCTTTCAGATCCGCAATGAGGTCAGCGGCAGGATCTTTGTCGGTTCGTCGATGGATCTGGCGGCAATGTTCAATCGGATCCGTTTTCAGCTTTTTGCCGGAGCCCACCCGAATAAAGAGCTCGAGGCTGATTGGAAACGACTCGGCGCCGATAAATTTACCTTCGAAGTGTTGGAAGAGCTCGTTCCACGCGAGGACGCGAATTATGATTACAGAGCGGACCTCGAGACATTGGAAGATCTTTGGCTTGAAAAGCTCCAACCTTATGGCGAGCGAGGCTACAACGAACGAAAGAAAACAAGTGAAGAGCGTTTGCGAATGATCGCAGGTCAGAACCGGGAGCGGTAGCGACCGGGTTTCAATAGATATGGCTGAAAAATTCTTAATGCCGAAGCTATCGCCCACGATGGAAGAGGGGCAGATCGCGCGGTGGGTCAAAAGCGAGGGCGACACGTTCGAAGCGAACGAGACACTCGCCGAGGTCGATACAGATAAGGCGACGATGGAGATGACCGCGCTCACCGGCGGCACGCTCCTTAAGATACTCAAAGGCGAAGGCGAGACCGCAGCCCTCGGCGAGGCCATTGCTATCACCGGTAACAAAGGCGAGGACATTTCGGCATTGCTAAGCGAGGTTTCGTCGAACGGAAAGAAAGCGGAGCCGCGGCCCGAGGCAAAGTCAGAACCGCCTGCGTCAGCGGGCGGCGAAGCCGTTGCCGCCGATAAATCCAAATCGAAGCCAGAAGACGTACCGCCACAGTCAGAAACACGAGCAGCAGCAAGTGTGCCGCCCGATAAAGAGCAGGTTTCGACAGTTGCCAACGGCCGAATGATCGTCTCTCCGATCGCTGCGCGCATGGCTGCGGATAACGGCATCGATCTGCGCTCGATCAGCGGTTCCGGCCCTAACGGCCGCATTATCAAACGCGATATCGAACAGGCTCTCGCCGGCGGAACACAAACGGCCGCAGCAACAAAACCGTTCACGCCGGCGACCCAAGTCGGCTCTTCAGCCTATCGCGACGAACCGACTTCCAAGATTCGCCAGGTCATTGCGTCCCGGCTGGCGGAATCGATCGGCCCGATACCGACGTTCTATCTCACTGTCGAGATCGAGATGGACACCGCTCTCGGTGTGCGCAAGCAGATCAATGCGAATCTCAGCGAAAACGAAAAGATCAGCGTGAACGATATCATCGTGAAAGCCGCGGCGATGTCGCTGCTCAAGCATCCGTGGGTCAATGCGTCATATCAAAATAAGAATGTGCGCTTTTACGAACAGGCGGACATCGGCGTGGCGGTCGCGATCGACGAAGGGCTGATCACGCCGGTTGTGAGAGGAGCAAATCTCAAAGGCCTTGCGGAGATCTCGGCCGAGATCAAAGACCTGGCGTCAAAAGCAAAGGATAAGAAGCTGCAGCCCGAGCAATATACCGGGGCAACTTTTTCGATCAGCAATCTCGGGATGATGGGCATTAAGGAATTCACGGCCATCATCAATCCGCCCGAGGCCGCGATCATCGCGGTCGGCGGCGCAAATCCGACACCGGTCGTTCGCGACGGCCAGGTCGTGGTCCGCAGCATCATGAACGTCACCATGTCCTGCGACCACCGCGTTGTCGATGGTGCAACTGGCGCGAGATTTCTTCAGACCTTCAAACAAATGCTCGAAACACCGGCAATGATGCTGATGTGATCTTGTGTCACATAACCAAGATGAAAAACACGCCGGCCCGGTAACCGCCCTTGTAGCTGTACAACTTCTTTTCGGCTCACTTCCGGTCACCGCCAAGATCGCATTGATGGACATCCCGGCGATGGCGCTCGTCGGAATGCGAGTGGGGATCGCCACTATCATCCTCGTTGTATTTCAGCTCTATCGCAACCGGATCTGGCTGATAGACCGTTCGGATTATTGGCGCCTTGCCGTTCTCGGTTTGTTCGGCGTGGTCCTTAATCAGATATTTTCCATTTTCGGCCTTTCGCTCACGACGGCGTCGAACGCTTCCCTGCTGATCGTCACGATCCCGATCTTCACGTTGATCATCGGTTTTCTTATCGGCGCGGAAAAGATCACAGCGGCCAAGCTTTTCGGTATAGCGCTCGCTCTGACCGGTGCGATTATTCTGGTCGATCCTCGGAACGCATCCTTTTCTTCACAAACGACTCTGGGCGATACGATGATCATTCTAAACTCGTTAGCGTTCGGGTTTTACGTCGCCACGTCGAAAGAGGTCGTGACTCGCAACGGTGCCTTCCGATCGATGATGTGGGTCTTCATTTTCTCGTCGATCGTGTGCTTTCCGCTTGCCCTTTTTTCCTTTTCGGCGACTGAAATCGGATCGATTTCCGCAAACACGTGGCTGTTGGTCATCTATATCTCGATCTTCGCTACGGCGTTTCCTTACATCTTAAATGCGTACGCCATTTCTAAGGTAAGTCCCGCAGTCGTTGCCGTTTTCATCTATCTGCAGCCTTTGATCGGATTCATTTTGGCCGCGCTTTTCCTTGGCGAAGTGATCGGCCTTTCGTTCGTTACTTCTACGGTATGTATATTTGCGGGCGTATTTCTCGTTTCGCGACGCAGCAAGATCCAGCCCGTGCACTTAACGGGTTAACACCCGGGAACTTAAGTTCGTCGATGACGTGAAACTATAATTGCAGGATGACGTAAGACGGTACATAATTCGACGCGGAATATGCCGACGCAGATCACACAATCGGAAGCAAACGGAAACGTCATTTTCCGCGTCGAGGGCGAGATGCTTCTGGAAGATGCCCTGCTGCTCGAGCGCCTGATCGATACCGAGGTCTCGATAAAGCCGATCGTGATCGATCTTGCCGACCTCGATTTTCTTGACAGCGATGCGGCGGAGGTATTACGCCGCCTCCAAACCGAAAATGACGTAACGCTGGAGGGGACCGAAATATTCCTGCAGTCGGCCATCGACCTCGCCGAAAGGTCAGCCAAGGGGCCCGCCTGACATTTCGCAAAAACATTCTATAATCCAACCAATGAAAACCCGCGAGATCGCAGAGTTTCTGGGCGGTGACCTGCGAGGCGACGGCGAGGTCGACATTTACGGTGTTGCCGCTCTCAAATCCGCCGATCAAGGAGAACTCGCTTATTTAGATCGCGGACGCGATCTCGTTGAATCTAATGCGTCGTGCGTGATCGTGAGCAGCGAAGAGGCCAGGCAGCATTATGCAAATTCGATAACTGTATCCGATCCAAAGCTCGCGTTCGCCAAGGTGGCTGCGGAACTTCATCGCGAAGATCGGAAAGTTCAACCGAATCATCCCACGGCCGTTATAGCAGAAAGTGCGAGCGTGCGCGCCGACTATGTGGGGGCATTTGTCTCCGTCGGGGAAAATTCGTATATCGGAGAGGGCTGCAGGATTCATGACGGCGTCAGGATCGGAAAAAATGTAAATATCCGTAAATTTACAGTCTTACACGCAAACTCAACGGTCTACGATAATGTCTCCATAGGAGATGATTGTGTAATTCATTCCGGGGCCGTGATCGGTGCAGATGGTTTCGGTTACGTAAAAGACGAAAACGGCATCCATGTGAAATTTCCACAGATCGGTACCGTCGTAATAGAAGACAACGTTGAGATCGGGGCCAACAGCTGCGTCGACCGCGGCGCTCTCGGCGAAACGCGCATTGGTACGGGGACCAAGATCGACAATCTCGTCCAGATCGCCCATAACGTCCAGATCGGAAAAAACTGCATCATCGTTGCGATGTCCGGCATTTCCGGAAGCTCGGTTCTTGAAGACGATGTCGTGCTCGCCGGCCAGGTCGGTATCGCCGATCATGTGACTCTGAAGAAGGGCGTCGTGATCGCTGCCAAGTCGGCAGTTTATTCCAACAAAGTGATCTCTAATGGCATCTGGGCAGGGATTCCGGCCCGTCCCGTCAAAGCATTTAAAGAGAATTTTGCCGCACTTGGTTCGCTGCCGATCATTCGCCGCGAAATCAGAGAGCTTAAAGATCGGATCGAATCGATCGAACCGTTTGAAAGCGAATGATCTTGTTCAAGATTGGTTTTCACAGGAGCCCGATCGATCGAGAAATCTAATTACAGCTTCAGCAGCGTTTACTTTGGAGTCATCGGCATTAAGCTTGCGAACGGCTTGTTCCAGCTCACCGCGCATTCGCGCGTTTTCTGTTGGCTCGAGAAGATTCTTTAATTCCCGACTCAGCCGCTCCGGCGTAAATTCGTTTTGAACCAATTCAGTGACCACCCTTCTTCCGGCGACAAGGTTTATCAAGGCAATATGCGGGGTCTTTATGACGGGACGAAACAACGCGTAGTCGAGCCTTGGCAATTTGTACACCACGACCATCGGCGCACCGACGATTCCCGCTTCCAGCGTCGCCGTTCCGCTGGAGATCGCGGCGGCGTCCGCGGCATTTAGTAAATTGACTGCGTCTCCTTCAACCAATACCGAACCGGGAAAACGAGGCAGCAATTTCTCGATGTCGGCGCTTGCTTGCGAGTTCGCTGCGGCCACTGCAACCTGGATCGTGCGATATTCCGTTTTCAATACATTCGCGGCTTCCATCATTAAGGGCAGATGTCGTGCGATCTCCTTCCGGCGGCTTCCGGGCAACAAGGCGATCAATTGTTTTCCGGAGTCCAAACCATATGCCTCGAAGAATTCTTTCTTTGATCTCGTCGGCTTGGTGCGTGCGACGATGGGATTCCCGACAAATTCAACATGTTCAATACCCTGTTCCGCGTACCATCCTTTCTCGAAAGGCAGGATCGAAAGCAGCAGATCGACGTTCTTGCGGATCGTTCCGACGCGATACTTTCGCCAGGCCCATACTTGCGGCGAAACGTAGTAGATGACCCTGTGGCCGTCTTTTTTCAGCTTGGTCGCAAGCTTCAAATTAAATTCCGGAAAATCGATCAGGACGATCACGGTCGGGCGCCTTTGATCGGCAATATCTCGCAGCCGGGAAAGTATCTTCAGAAATCGCGGTAACGACCTCGCCACTGCTCCAATACCTACCACCGACCAGGCATCCGAATCGAAGACCGATTCCACCCCCGCGGAACGCATAGCCGGCCCCGTCGTCCCAAAAAACAACATGCCGGTTCTTTTGGACTTGAGTTCCTCAACCAGTTCGGCCCCAAGCCGGTCACCCGAAGTCTCGCCGGTAACGATCATGATCTCGGGGCCTTCTTTAATCATCTATTGTCAGAGTAGTCATTTAAGCGACAAGGCATGTTTAACACTTGATTTTACAACCAATGCGAGCGATGCGGGCATCTATAGATG